>JAUHZW010000123.1 GCA_030425745.1 Actinomycetes bacterium | reverse complement strand
CTCGGCACGTTCGAGCTGACCGGCCTCCCGCCGGCTCCGCGCGGCGTCCCGCAGATCGAGGTCGCCTTCGACATCGACGCCAACGGCATCGTGCACGTGACCGCCAAGGATCAGGCCACGGGCAAGGAGCAGTCGATGACCATCTCCGGCGGCAGCGCGCTGTCGAAGGATGAGGTCGACCGCATGATGCGTGAGGCCGAGCAGCACGCCGAGGAGGACAAGGCCCGTCGCGAGGAGATCGAGGTCAAGAACAGCGCCGAGGCGCTGGTCTACCAGACCGAGAAGTTCCTGGCCGACAACGCCGACAGCGTCCCCGCGGATGCCAAGGCCAACGTCGACGGCCCGCTCGACGAGCTCAAGAAGGCCATCGAGGAGAACGACATCCCCGGCATGCGTGCCGCGACCGACAAGGTCGCGCAGGCCAGCCAGGCCCTCGGTGCAGCGATGTACACGATGGCGCAGGAGGCCGGAGCCGCCGAGGGTGCCGCAGGTGCCGCTGACGAGGCCGCGGACATGTCCGAGGACGACGTCATCGACGCCGAGATCGTGGATGAGGGCGATTCCAAGTGAGCGAAGAGGAGTTCCAGGGCCCGCGCGTGAACGACAAGCGCCGCGTGGATCCGGACTCCGGTGAGGTGCGCCAGCCCGACGCGGCTGGCGCACCGGACCCTCTCCTCGAGGAGGCCGTCGAGGCGGCGCTCGTCGAGGCAGAGGTCGGTGAGGCCGAGCACAAGCTGGCCGAGCTCACCGCGGATCTGCAGCGGGTGCACGCGGAATACGCCAACTACCGCAAGCGCGTCGAGCGCGATCGAGAGCTGATCAAGGAGAACGCCATCGGTGGCGTGCTCGGCGAGATGCTCTCGGTGCTCGACGACATCGATCGGGCTCGTCAGCACAACGAGCTCGAGGGGGCCTTCAAGTCCGTGGGCGAGGCGCTGGAATCGACGGTGTCGCGTCTGGGCCTGGAGAAGTTCGGGGCCGCAGGCGAGGCCTTCGACCCGAACGTCCACGAGGCCCTCACCCACGAGGCATCGGACGAGGTGTCCGAGCCGACCGTGGTGGCCGTGTACCAACCCGGCTACCGCTACTCCGACCGCGTTCTGCGACCGGCCCGGGTAGCCGTGGCCGGCGACGCGTAAGAAACAGCGCAACAAAGAACGAGGTAGGAGAACGTGAACAAGGACTGGCTGGAGAAGGACTTCTACGCCGAGCTCGGCGTGGCCAAGGATGCCAGCGCCGACGAGATCAAGAAGAAGTACCGCAAGCTCGCCCGTGAACTGCACCCGGACAAGAACCCGGATGACAAGGCGGCGGAGGATCGCTTCAAGAGGGTCTCGGAGGCGTACGACGTCCTCCACGACGATGCCAAGCGCAAGGAGTACGACGAGGCCCGGTCCCTGTTCGCCGGTGGCGGTTTCCGCCCCGGTGGCGGCGGCTTCGGTGGCGGCGGCTTCGGCGGCGGTGGCGGTGGCTACCAGCAGTACGACGTCAACATGGAAGACCTCTTCGGTGAGGACTCCGGCGGTTTCGGTGACTTCCTCGGCGGCATCTTCAACCGTGGGCGGGGCGGCGGTCGATCACCGCAGCCCCGCCGCGGTCAGGATCTCGAGAGTTCGCTGACGCTGTCTTTCGACGACGCACTGGACGGCGTGACCGTGCCGCTGCGGCTGTCGACCGATGCCCCGTGCAGCTCGTGCCATGGCACGGGTGCCAAGGCCGGCACGGTCCCGCGCATGTGCCCCACGTGCGACGGTTCCGGTCAGACCTCCCGCAACCAGGGCGGCTTCGCCTTCGCCGAGCCGTGCGTCACCTGCCGTGGCCGCGGACTGTTCGTCGACGATCCGTGCCCCACCTGCCAGGGCTCGGGTCGAGGCCTGAGCTCCCGCACGGTCCAGGCTCGCATCCCCGCCGGCGTCAAGAACGGCGCCCGCATCCGGCTGAAGGGCAAGGGCGGCAAGGGCGAGCGCGGTGGCCCCAACGGTGACCTCCTCGTCGACATCACGGTGTCCAAGCACCCGGTGTTCGACCGCAAGGGCGACAACGTGACCGTCACCGTCCCGGTGACCTTCACCGAGGCCGCCCTCGGTGGCGAGATCTCCGTGCCCACCCCGCGTGGCGGTTCGGTCAAGCTCAAGCTCCCCGCGGGCACGAGCAACGGCCGCACCATGCGCGTCAAGGGCAAGGGCATCCGCCGCAAGGACGGCACCAACGGCGACCTCCTCGTCACCGTTGAGGTGGCCGTCCCGCAGAACCTGTCGAGCGAGGCGCGCGAGGCCCTCGAGGCCTACGCCGAGCAGACCGGTGACCACGACCCGCGCAAGGACCTCTTCGCGATGGCCGGTGAGCCGGCACCGGGGAGCGCATCATGACCGCGGCGGAGGGCATGCCTGAGCGCACCGGCTACGCCGTCACCGACGACGCACCGCTGTATGCCATCTCGGTGGCTGCCCAACTCGCCGGCCTGCACCCGCAGACCCTGCGCCAGTACGACCGCCTCGGGCTCGTCACCCCGAAGCGCGTCGGCGGCCGCAACCGGCTGTACTCCGCCAACGACGTCGCGCGGCTCCGTGAGATCGCGGACCTCTCCTCCCAGGGCCTGTCCCTGGAGGGCATCCGTCGCATCCTGGAGCTGCAGGAGGAGGTGCGGATGCTGCGTCTGCGCCTTGAGGAGTTCCATCGCGAGAAGTCATCCACCTCCCTTGTGGTCTGGCGACCACACCGCAACCGTTAGACCACAGGAAGACAGGCATCACCATGGACATCCAGTTCACCACCAAGAGTCAGGACGCTCTCGGCGCCGCGGTGCGCATCGCCGCGGCCAACGGCAACCCGCAGGTCGAGCCGCTGCACCTGCTCGACTCCCTGCTCCAGCAGGGTGAGGGCATCGCGACCGCGCTGCTCGAGGCCGTCGGCGTCGATGTTCGCTCGTTCACCGCTCAGGTGCGGCAGGCGCTGTCGCAGCTGCCGTCGGCACAGGGCTCCAGTGTCTCTGCGCCGCAGCTGAGCCAGGCCTCCTACAAGGTGATCAACACCGCCCAGGAGCTCGCCAAGGAGCGGGGCGACGAGTACGTCAGCACCGAGCACCTGCTCATCGCGCTTGCGAAGGACGGGGGCCCGGGAGTCAGCGACCGGCTGAATCAGGCTGGCGCGAATCCGACCGCGCTCATGGAGGCGCTCGAGAAGGTGAGGGGGAGTGCTCGCGTGACCACTCAGGATCCCGAGGCGTCGTTCCAGGCGCTGGAGAAGTACGGCGTCGACCTGACCGCGCGTGCGCGCGAGGGCAAGATCGACCCGGTCATCGGCCGCGACGAGGAGGTCCGCCGGACCATCCAGGTGCTGTCGCGTCGCACCAAGAACAACCCGGTGCTCATCGGCGAGCCCGGCGTCGGCAAGACGGCCGTCGTCGAGGGCCTGGCCCGTCGCATCGTCGAGGGCGACGTCCCGCTGTCACTGCAGGGCAAGACGCTCATCTCCCTCGACCTCGGTGCGATGGTCGCCGGCGCGAAGTACCGCGGTGAGTTCGAGGAGCGGCTCAAGGCCGTGCTCGACGAGATCAAGGAGTCCGACGGCCAGATCGTCACCTTCATCGACGAGCTGCACACCGTGGTCGGCGCTGGTGCCGGCGGCGAGGGCGCCATGGACGCGGGCAACATGCTCAAGCCGATGCTCGCGCGCGGTGAGCTCCGCATGATCGGTGCCACCACGCTCGACGAGTACCGGCAGTACATCGAGAAGGACGCTGCGCTCGAGCGCCGCTTCCAGCAGGTGTTCGTGTCGCAGCCCTCGGTCGAGGACACCATCTCGATCCTGCGCGGCATCAAGGAGAAGTACGAGGCGCACCACAAGGTCGTCATCGCCGACTCCGCGCTCGTCGCGTCTGCGACGCTGTCCGACCGCTACATCACCTCGCGCTTCCTGCCCGACAAGGCCATCGACCTGATGGACGAGGCTGCGTCGCGCCTGCGCATGGAGATCGACTCCTCGCCGGTCGAGATCGACATCCTGCAGCGCGCCGTAGACCGTCTGCGCATGGAGGAGATGGCGGTCGCGAAGGAGACCGACGAGGCCTCCGTCGCGCGCCTGGAGAAGATCCGGCAGGAGATCGCCGACAAGGAGGAGGAGCTGTCCGGCATGCGCGCCCGCTGGGACGCGGAGAAGGGCGGCCTCGACCGCATCGGTGAGCTCAAGGTGCTCATCGACGACCTCCGCGCCACGGCCGAGAAGGCCCAGCGCGCCGGTGACTTCGAGCAGGCCTCGCGCATCCTCTACTCCGAGATCCCGACCTTCGAGGAGGAGCTCGAGCGCGTCACCGCCGAGGTGAACGATCGCGAGGCCACCATGGTCAAGGAGGAGGTCACCGCCGACGACGTCGCCGAGGTGGTCGCGACCTGGACCGGTATCCCGTCCGGTCGGCTGCTCGAGGGTGAGACCCAGAAGCTCCTTCGTATGGAGGAGGAGCTCGGCAAGCGCGTCATCGGTCAGGGCGAGGCCGTCCGTGAGGTGTCCGACGCCGTGCGCCGTGCCCGTGCGGGCATCGCCGACCCGAACCGGCCCACCGGCTCGTTCCTGTTCCTCGGCCCGACGGGCGTGGGCAAGACCGAGCTGGCCAAGGCACTCGCGGAGTTCCTGTTCGACGACGAGCGGGCGATGGTCCGCATCGACATGAGCGAGTACTCCGAGAAGCACTCGGTGTCGCGACTCGTCGGTGCCCCTCCCGGCTACGTCGGCTACGAGGAGGGCGGGCAGCTCACCGAGGCCGTTCGTCGTCGTCCCTACTCGGTGATCCTGCTCGACGAGGTCGAGAAGGCCCACCCGGAGGTCTTCGACATCCTGCTGCAGGTGCTCGACGACGGTCGACTCACCGACGGCCAGGGGCGCACGGTCGACTTCCGCAACGTCATCCTCATCCTCACGTCGAACATGGGATCACAGTTCCTGATCGACACCGAGATGCCGTACGACGAGCGCAAGGAGAAGGTGCTCGAGGTCGTGCGCATGCAGTTCCGGCCGGAGTTCCTGAACCGGCTCGACGGCATGGTGATGTTCGAGCCGCTGGATCGCGAGGAGCTCACCCGCATCGCCGGCATCCAGATCGAGCAGTTGCAGCATCGCCTGGCCGACCGCCGGATCGTCATCGAGATGACCGATGAGGCCAAGCAGTGGCTGGTCAACAAGGGCTTCGATCCGGTCTACGGTGCGCGTCCGCTGCGCCGCCTGGTGCAGACCGCGGTGGGCGACAAGCTCGCCAAGGCGATCCTCGCGGGCGAGGTGCACGATGGCAGCACGGTGCTCATCGGTACCGAGCCCGATGGCGCGGACCTGACCCTGACGGTCGCCCGCGACTGACCCCTCGTCCGACCCCCTCGATGCTGCGGCAGTTGGGGCGCGGAATCCTGTGATTCCTGCGCCCCAACTGCCGCAGCATTGGCATGTCAGGGCTGGTGGTGGGGGGCGGGGCGCTTCCTGAGCCCGGCAGCGCGCAGGGCACGCACGATGGTGCGTGAGTCCACGGGCACGGCACCCTCAGCGATCGCGCAGTCGCGCAGTTCTTCCGTCACGTCGTAGTGGTCACCCTGGAAGGCGCGTGGTGGCAGGTCCAGACGCGCCGCGAAGGCCTGGAGCTCCTCGATCGACGTGTCGCTGACCAGGTGCGCCCACATGCGGCCACGCCACGGCCAGTGCGCCTCGTCGACCAGGATCGCCATCAGGTCAGGCCCTTGTCCAGTCGCTCAAGTGCCTCGTGCAGCACATCCGGCTGCTTGCAGAAGGCCCAGCGCACGAAGGGAGCGCCGACGCTCTGGTCGTCGCAGAGGGCCTGATGAGGGATGGCGACAACACCTGCGCGCTGTGGAAGGTCGCGGCAGAACGCCAGACCGTCCTCGTACCCGAACCGCCCGATGTCGGTGGTGAGGAAGTAGGTGCCCTGGCTCATGAGCACCCCGAACCCGAGCTCGGCAAGGCCGCCCGCGAGGAGATCGCGCTTGGCCGAGAGGTCGGCACGGAACTCGGTGAAGTACTGGTCCGGCAGGCCCAGTCCTGCCGCCATGGCGTACTGGAAGGGCCCGCCCGAGACGAAGGACAGGTGCTGGCGCACGACGCGCACGGCGCTGATGAGGTCCGCGGGGCCTGAGGCCCAACCGACCTTCCACCCGGTGAAGGAGAACGACTTGCCGCCAGACCCCACGGTGACCGTCCGCTCGAACATGCCGGGCATGGTCGAGATCGGGATGTGCTGGTGCCCGGCGATCCACAGGTGCTCGTGG
>JAUHZW010000122.1 GCA_030425745.1 Actinomycetes bacterium | reverse complement strand
AGAAGTGGGGAGCCCCCACGATCACCAACGATGGTGTGTCCATCGCCAAGGAGATCGAGCTCGAGGACCCCTACGAGAAGATCGGCGCCGAGCTCGTCAAGGAGGTCGCCAAGAAGACCGACGACGTCGCCGGTGACGGCACCACCACCGCGACCGTCCTCGCCCAGGCGCTCGTCCGCGAGGGCCTGCGCAACGTGGCCGCCGGCGCGAACCCGATGGGCCTGAAGAAGGGCATCGAGCGCGCGGTCGACGCCGTCAGCGACGAGCTGCTCGCGATGGCCAAGGACGTCGAGACCAAGGAGCAGATCGCGTCCACCGCGGCCATCTCCGCCGGTGGCGACATGGAGGTCGGTGAGCTCATCGCCGAGGCCATGGACAAGGTCGGCAAGGAAGGCGTCATCACCGTCGAGGAGAGCAACACCTTCGGTCTCGAGCTCGAGCTCACCGAGGGCATGCGCTTCGACAAGGGCTACATCTCGGCCTACTTCATGACCGACCCCGAGCGCATGGAGGCCGAGCTCGAGGATCCCTACATCCTCATCGCCAACTCCAAGATCTCGAACGTCAAGGATCTGCTCCCGCTGCTCGAGAAGGTCATGCAGTCGGGCAAGCCGCTCGTCATCATCGCCGAGGACATCGAGGGCGAGGCCCTGTCGACCCTGGTCGTCAACAAGATCCGCGGCACCTTCCGCTCCGTGGCCGTCAAGGCCCCGGGCTTCGGTGATCGCCGCAAGGCCATGCTGCAGGACATCGCGATCCTCACCGGCGGCCAGGTCATCTCCGAGGAGGTCGGCCTCAAGCTCGAGAACGCGACGCTGGACCTGCTGGGCCGCGCGCGCAAGGTCGTCGTCACCAAGGACGAGACCACGATCGTCGAGGGCGCTGGCGATGCCGAGCAGATCGCGGGCCGCGTCTCGCAGATCCGTGCGGAGATCGACAACTCCGACAGCGACTACGACCGCGAGAAGCTCCAGGAGCGCCTCGCCAAGCTGGCCGGCGGCGTGGCCGTCATCAAGGTCGGCGCGGCCACCGAGGTCGAGCTCAAGGAGCGCAAGCACCGCATCGAGGACGCCGTTCGCAACGCGAAGGCGGCCGTCGAGGAGGGCATCGTGCCCGGCGGTGGCGTGGCCCTCATCCAGGCGATGAAGGCTGCCGGCCCGAAGATCGACGGCCTCGGCCTCACCGACGAGCAGGCGGTCGGCGCGAACATCGTGCGCGTCGCCGTCAACGCTCCGCTGAAGCAGATCGCCGAGAACGCCGGCCTCGAGGGTGGCGTCATCGTCGAGAAGGTGCGCGAGCTCACCCCGGGCCACGGCCTCGACGCCGCGACCGGCGAGTACGTCGACATGATCGCCAAGGGCATCATCGACCCGGCCAAGGTGACCCGCTCTGCTCTGCAGAACGCGGCCTCCATCGCCGGCCTGTTCCTGACCACCGAGGCCGTCGTGGCCGACAAGCCGGAGCCCGCCGCTGCTGCGCCGGCGCCCGACATGGGTGGCATGGACTTCTGACGTCAGTCAGAAGCGAAGTTCTCTTCCAGACGAAGGGGCGGGATCCGAAAGGATCCCGCCCCTTCGGCATGTCTGCTCACATTCGGCGCGGGCGTGCCAGAGTGTGCGCATGAGTGAGCAGTGGGTGGTCCACGACGTTGATGGTGGCCATGTGCGGTTGCGCAGCGGGCGCATCGGTCTCGTGAGCATTGATGCCACCGCGCCTGTGGTCGGCGGCTCTTTGTCCATCGCGGAAACCTCGGTGACCTTCACGCTGAAACTCGCGCTGGAGAAGCTGAAGACCGGCAACTTCCTGCTGCAGGCGGCGGCACGCAGCCTCGTCACCTCGAACAATGCTCACGAGCTGGATTACGAGGGGGCTGGTCAGGCGAGCGAGATCGGCTGGTCGGTGGCGGGCTCCGCTGTGGGCGGCCCGATCGAGGTGCCGCTGGCGCTCGCCATCACCGCGATCGGCCCGTCTGGGGATCCCATGGCGGAGATCGACATCGCCGGCAGCGCCCAGGTGGGCCGGGTGCACATCCCACTCCCGGGACTGGGGACCGTTGACGACTTCGGGTTCGACGTCGAGGCCAAGCTGGCCATGCGCCCGGCCTGACCGGGCGAGCCAGTTGCCGGCGGGCCGCATAGGGTCTGATGCGTGTCCGACGGCCCCCTGATCGTCCAGAGCGACAAGACCCTGCTCCTCGAGGTCGACCATGAGCAGGCCGACGACTGCCGAAAGGCGATCGCGCCGTTCGCGGAGCTCGAGCGGGCCCCGGAGCACATCCACACCTACCGGCTGACACCGCTGGGCCTGTGGAATGCCCGTGCCGCGGGACACGATGCCGAGCAGGTCGTCGACACCCTCCTGACCTACTCGCGCTACCCCGTGCCGCACGCACTGCTGATCGACGTCGCCGAGACCATGGCGCGGTACGGGCGCCTGCAACTCAACAACCATCCGGTGCACGGACTGGTGCTGCAGTCGATCGACGCGCCCGTGCTGGAGGAGGTGCTGCGCAGCAAGAAGGTCGCGCCGCTGCTCGGCACGCGGTTCGATGAGACCACCGTTGCCGTCCACCCCAGCGAGCGCGGCAACCTCAAGCAGGCGCTGGTGAAGCTCGGTTGGCCCGCGGAGGACGTCGCAGGCTACGTCGACGGCGAGAAGCACCCCATCGGCCTCGATGCCGAGGACTGGCAGCCCCGCTCGTACCAGACCGAGGCTGCCGAGGGGTTCTGGCACGGAGGCTCCGGCGTCGTCGTCCTTCCCTGTGGCTCGGGCAAGACGATCGTCGGTGCCCTGGCGATGTCGTTGGCGCAGGCGACGACGCTCATCCTCGTCACGAACACCGTCGCCGCGCGCCAGTGGCGTGACGAGCTGCTGCGCCGCACGACGCTCACGCCGGACGAGATCGGTGAGTACTCCGGAGCGCGCAAGGAGATCCGCCCCGTCACCATCGCGACGTACCAGGTGATGACCACCAAGCGTCAGGGCATCTACCCGCATCTGGAGGTGTTCGATTCCCGTGACTGGGGGCTGATCATCTACGACGAGGTACACCTGCTGCCCGCACCCATCTTCCGGTTCACGGCCGACATCCAGTCCCGTCGTCGACTCGGCCTGACGGCGACGCTCGTGCGCGAGGACGGTCGCGAGGGAGATGTCTTCTCCCTCATCGGGCCCAAGCGATACGACGCACCGTGGAAGGACATCGAGGCGCAGGGCTACATCGCACCGGCCGACTGCGTCGAGGTGCGGATCTCGCTTCCCGATGCTGATCGCATGACGTATGCGATGGCCGAGCCGGAGGACCGCTACCGGCTGGCCTCGTGCGCGGCGGAGAAGGTGCGCGTCACCGAGCAGATCGTCGCTCAGCACCCGGACGATCAGGTGCTCGTCATCGGCCAGTACCTCGATCAGCTTGCCGAGTTGGGGGAGCACCTCGACGCACCGGTCATCACGGGGGAGACGTCGGTGAAGGAGCGCGAGCGGCTGTTCGAGTCCTTCCGCCAGGGTGAGATCCGAGTGCTCGTCGTCAGCAAGGTCGCGAACTTCTCGGTCGACCTGCCGGAGGCCGCCGTCGCGATCCAGGTGAGCGGGACCTTCGGTTCACGGCAGGAGGAGGCGCAGCGCCTCGGTCGTGTGCTGCGGCCCAAGGGTGACGGCCGCACGGCCCACTTCTACTCGATCGTCACCCGGGACACGGTGGACGCAGACTTCGCGCAGCATCGGCAGCGGTTCCTCGCCGAGCAGGGGTATGCGTACCGGATCGTGGACTCCGGGGACATTGCCGAATCCCTCTAGTCGATCGAACGGTGACGGGACTCGCAGGCCTAGAGTTGAAGGGTGTCAAGAGGACCGTCCATCAGTGAGCGTGATCGGCGGATGCGGTTGCCCGAGATCATGGACGCTCTTGAGCGAGGTGAGACCTTCACGGTCATGCGAGATGGGCGGGAGGTCGCCGAACTGATCCCTGTGCATCGGCCGCGTCGCTTCCGCGCGCGCTTCATGGCCGCCTTCGCTCATTCGCCAGTGATCGAGCCATCACGCCTTCGCCACGACCTCGACAGCGTTCTTGGCGGAGCACCCAGACTCAGACATTCTCTGACCTTGCGCTCCGCAGGCGGCGGATCGAGTTCGGTCGCGACGAACTAGGACCGGGCTTGTCCGTGCAGCAGTGACGCGAACGAGCACATGGCGAATGCCTGCTCGATCCGCTCACCTGCCTCACGGCAGAACTGCTCCTCGTCGGCAGTCGCCATATCTGCAGGGTACGGGCTCAACTCTGGAGAAGCTTGGCGAGGAGGGCGGCGCGCTCGGCCATCGCGGGGACGCTCACCCACTCGTGATCCGCATGCGCGCCGTCACCCACCGCGCCGAGCCCATCGAGGGTCGGATGCCCGGCCGCCGCGGTGATGTTGCCGTCGCTGGCCCCGCCGACTGCCCGGCCCTCGAGCGTCGGCAGGCCAAGTGCTTCGGCTGCGGCCCGTGCCTGCTCGAACAGATCCGCAGACGACGCCGGCTCCAGGGCCGGACGGTCGATGCCGCCGCCGATCTCCATCCCGGCGCCGTAGCCGGGCTGCCAAGCACGGAAGGCGTCATCCACCCGCTGCTGCTCAGCCGCGGTCCATGCGCGCACATCGACCGTCATCGACGCGTGGGCCGGAACCGTGTTGGCGGTTGTGCCCGCGGACATGAGCGTCGGGGTCACCGTCGTGCCCTCTGTCGCATCCGCCCACGCACTGGCATCGAGGGCGAGCCGGGATGCAGCGAGGAGCGCGTTGATGCCCTTGTCCGGGTCGAGGCCCGCATGCGCCGCGCGGCCGGTGAACGCGAGCTCGTACCAACTGGTGCCCTTGCGCGATGTCTTGAGAGCACCGTCAACCGAGGGCTCCAGGACGAGGACAGCCTCAGCGAGCGCACTCGCCTCAGCGAGCAACGCCCGAGAGCAGTGCGAGCCGATCTCCTCATCCGTGGTCAGCAGCATTCCGATGCCGTCGGCCTCGGTCAGACCCAGCATCGCCATCGCAGCCCAGCCCTGCACGACGCCGGCCTTCATGTCGAAGCAGCCGGGACCGGTGATGCGCTCGCCATCGTTGGTGAACGACAGTCGCTCCAGCGTCCCCATGGGCCACACCGTGTCGAGATGGCCGAGCAGCAGGACGCGAGGCTGAGCGACGCCCCATCGCCACACCGGGCGTCCTTCGTGCTCTTCGATGCGTGCGGGTTCGGGCAGCCAGCCTTCGAAGATCCCGATGGCCTCCTGGACGACGGCACGGCAGGCATCCACGTCCTCGCTGGGCGACTCCACCGTCACGAGTGCCTCGACGGCATCGACCATCGCGGGCAGCAGCTCGCGGGCCTGGTCCAGCAGGGCTGTCTCCGCCACGCTCTCCTCCTGTACTCGCTACGGTGACCCGGTGACTGTGCGACGGGCCGAGGACGACCTCCGGGAGGCCGAGAAACGGGCCGACGTCGAGGTCCGGCTGCTCGTCGAGCCTAGTGAACTCGCCGATGCGCAGTGGGTGTTCGACGAGGTCTGGCCCTCGGCGGACGGGTCGACGCAGTTGCCCCGCAATCTCATGCGCGCCCTGGTCCACGCCGGTGGCTACTGCAGCGCCGCATACCGAGACGGCAGGCCGATCGGCGCCGCCTTCGGTGTCGCGGGCCGGCATCAGGAGGACGGCGTCTGGCACGACCATCTGCACTCCCACATGGCCGGCGCCCTCACTCCCTACCGCAACCAGCACATCGGCACAGCGCTGAAACTGCACCAACGCGTTTGGGCCTTGGGCGTGGGGATCGACACGATCATCTGGACGTTCGACCCGCTGGTCCGTCGCAATGCGCGCTTCAACCTCATCAAGCTGGGTGCCGACGTCGACGGATTCGAGCCGGACTTCTACGGCGAGATGGACGACGGCATCAACTCCGGCGATGCCACGGACCGGCTCTTCGCCTGGTGGCATCTGGAGTCCGACCGGGTGTCGGCGGCGATGGCGGGAGAGCTGGCACCGCTGGATCTCGCCGGGCTGCAGGCTTCGGGCCGCGATGTGATCGAGGTAGCCCTGCCCGAGGACATCGTTGACGTGCGTGCGGCGGACCCTGCGGCAGCGCAGGACTGGCGCATGAGAGTGCGCGGGAACCTGCAGCGGGCTTTCGCTGATGGCTATCGGATCATCGGCGTCGCCGACCACGGCGGCTATGTGTTGGAGAGGACGTCATGACCATTGAGCGCTTCCGGATTCACCGGCTGAACATCCCGCTCGTGCGCCCGTTCCGCACGAGCTTCGGCACCGAGACACTGCGCGACGTCATCCTTG
>JAUHZW010000121.1 GCA_030425745.1 Actinomycetes bacterium | reverse complement strand
ATCGACGGTCGCGAGCACTGCTGTCGACCCCGTCCGTCAGCCCCGGCGCAGCGGAGGCAAGGTCGTCGCCATCGATGAGGCCCAGTCCAAGCGGGAGTTCGAGAACCTCCTGCGCCGCAGTGATCGCTGGGACTACGCGATCAGCTCGAACGCCTACTCCACTGAGATGTGGTCCCACGCCTACCCGTGTCGCTACCAGTGGCTGGAGTCCGGCTACCCCCGGAACGACGCACTGGTCAACGCCACGGCCGAGGATGTCCAGGCGGCCCGTGAGCTGCTCGGCGTCCCTGCAGGCGCTCGCGCGCTGCTGTACGCACCCACGTTCCGCGAGTCGGTGGGCGACACCTCGATGCGCATCGACGTCGCGGCGCTGCTCGACAGCCTGGGCGACGGCACCGTCATGATCGTGCGCGCGCACCATACGGCCACGGCCGGTCCGGTGATGAGGAGGCTGATCGAGGAGGGCCGGGTGATCGACGGCTCGAAGGTCGCCGAGATCCTGCCCTGCTATCTCGCGGCGGATGTGCTCATCACCGACTACTCATCGACGATGTTCGACTACGCGCTGCTCGACCGGCCGATGATCACGTACGCCGACGACTGGCCCACCTACCGGGAGACCCGCGGGACGTATTTCGATCTGCTGGCTGATCCACCGGGCCTCGTCGCCCGGAACCAGCGACAGCTCACGGAGATGCTGTCCTCCGGTGCGTACGACGCCGATGACGCGAGGCGGATCCGGGCGGCATTCCGAGCGCGGTTCTGCCAGTACGACGACGGGATGGCAGCGGATCGCGTGATCCGCACCGTCATGATGCCGGGGGCGTGAGCCGCCGGAACCGGGGGGCGGTGCTCAGCGCGTCAGGACGATGCCGGAGCTTCGGCCGGCACCCCGACGGGCATGCTGTCGGCCACGCGGCATGAGGGACCGGAGCAGTTCGCGAGGGCCCTCGTCTGGCGCGCGAGCTGCTTGACGATCTGCGGATCCGTCGTGCGGATCACGTTGTGGAGCTCGTAGGGGTCGTTCTCGAGGTTGTAGAGCGTGGCGCCCTTCTTGCGGCCGTAGTTCACATAGAGGTACTGCTCGGTGCGCAGCGCGTCGTACTTCGGCGCCTCGAAACCGGAGAAGTCGGGATCGCCCTTGGTGGTAGGGGCCAGGTTCTCCGTCAGCACGCCGGTGCGCCACGGGGCGTTCTCCGGGTCCAGGAGCAGGGGCATGAGGTCGCGGCCGTCCAGGAAGCGAGGCGTTGCAGCGCCCTGGAGATTCGCGACCGTCGGCGCGAGGTCGATCGTCGACGTCATCTTGTCGATGGTGACGCCCTGGGGGATGCCCGGGCCGATGAACACGGCCGGCACGACGGAGTCCTCGCGGTAGGGCGTGTGCTTGCCGGAGGGCAGGCGACGGGCTCCGACGTGGTAGCCGTTGTCGGAGGTGACGATGACGAGAGTGTCCTCAAGGTGACCGCTGACGCGGAGCTGGTTCATGATCGCCTCGAAGGAGTCGGCCATGGACTCGGCCGACTCCAGACGCCGGGTCCACAGCAGATCGAGGTTCTGCTCCTGCTTGGGTCCCAGACGGGGCTGGTCCTTCAGCCACTTCGGCTCGTAGATGCCCGCGGCGTTGTAGCTGGGCAGCCGGGGTGCCTGCGAGCCCTCTCGTGATCCCTCGCGGGTCGGCGACGCCGGCGCGGGGGAGTGCGGGAGATAGGAGGAGAACTCGAGGTAGAACGGGTCGGTCGCTGACGCGAGCCACTCGGTGGTCTTGGCGGTCAGCACGTTCTCGAGGAAGTCGTAGGGGCCCTCGTAGTACTTCTGCAGGTCACCGTTCGTGTTGAGCGTGTAGTTGTAGCCCGTGTAGGCCGACTTGCCGCGCGTGGTGGAGACGAAGTAGTCCCAGCCCGGCGGGGTGTAGGAGGGCTTGAGCTCCTTGCCGGGGAAGCCGTTGAGGTACTTGCCGAGGTGGGCGGTCTGGATACCGGCGTCGCTCAGCCAGTTGGCGATGCAGTCCTTCTGGTGGCCGAGGTCGTAGAAGGTCTGCCAGCCGCCGCCGGTCTGCGGCATGTTCGAGATGACCTCGTGGTTGTGCACGTACTGACCGCGCATGATCGAGGTGCGCGACGGGCAGCACAGTGACTCGGTGACCACGAAGTTGGTGAGTGTCGTGCCGAGCTCCTCGAAGGCCTTCAGCCGCGGGACGTCGTCCCACAGGGGCCAGTCGAGGTCATCGGCGAGCAGGAGGACGACGTTCTTGATGTCCGCGACGCTGCCGGTGACCTCCGGCTCCTCCCCCGCAGGGTCAGTGCCCGGATCGGCCTCCGGATCGACCGCGGCACCACCCTCGGCATCGACCGGGGCGCTGAGCGGATCGTCGGGAGACTCAGCCGGCTGTGACTCGGCGGCCGACGTGGCCGTGACCATGGGGGAGTCAGTGATGATCCCGATCCCGATGATGCCGGCGACGACCGCGATGGCGGAGAGGCTGGAGGCCGCTATCACCGAGGCACGCTTGCGGGCAGGCACGTCGGTCAACGGGACTCCTTGCTGGTGCTGGCGATGCTCCGACGACGTGGCGCCGGCCGAGCGAACGGACTGTCCCGCGAGGATACGACACCTCCCGGAGTGCCTCGGGGACCCGCCCCGCGCGACGAGGAATCCACGGGGCGCGACGGTAGGGTGGCGCGGTGACCCAGACGCCGCTGGACCTGCCCGCGGGCTCGATGCTCCTGCACATCGGCGTCCACAAGACCGGCACCACCGCGGTCCAGACGGCTCTAGCCAACTGCCGCGAGATCCTCGGCACCTGGGATGTGCGCTACCCGGGCCGCCTCATGGCGCATCGCGAGATCGCCTCGTCGGTCATGGGCCGCCCGCTCGGCTGGCGCACGGACGGCGCGAAGCCCCCCAAGGCCGGGCTGTGGGAGCAGACGGTCAGCGATGCCCACTCCTTCAACGGCGCCACCGTGGTCTCGAGTGAGTTCTTCGCGGAGTCCCCGGATGACGTCGTGCGGCGGATCGTGGACGACGTGGGTGCCGAACGCCTGCAGGTCGTCGTCACGCTGCGGAACCTCGGCAAGCTCCTGCCCTCGGCGTGGCAGCAGAACCTGAAGTCCGGCTTCGAGACCCCCTACCTGGCGTGGGTCCGGCGGATGCTGTTCCAGGACGACGAGGCCACGCGCAGCACGATCTTCTGGCGCCGGCACCGGCACGATCTGCTGGTGGAGCGCTGGGTGGCGGCGGTCGGTGCTGATCGCGTCACCGTGGTGGTCGTCGATGACCGTGACCGTCCGGGAATCTTCCACCGGTTCGAGGATCTCCTCGGCCTCCCGCGCGACACGCTCTACGAGCGTCGGGGCGAGGTCTCCAACCGGTCGATGACGTTGGCCGAGGCAGCGTTCCTGCGCCGGCTCAACGTGGCCGTCGGGGGAGCAGCAGGCTGGCGCTCCTACCCGAACCGGGTGCAGGCCTTCATGGTCAAGGGGCTCGTGGAGGGGCGCAAGCCCGAGCCCGACGAGCCGCGACTGGCCACGCCGCAGTGGGCACTCGACCGAGCGGCCGAGCTCGCCAATGCCATGGTCGATCGCATCGAGGCCTCGGGTGCTCGGATCGTCGGAGACCCGCAGGTGCTTCGCGAGCGCATGACCGGCCCCGAGGAGGCCGTCGATGACTCCGTCGACCTGCCCGTCGACGCGGCGATCGCGGCGATGCTCGGGGCCCTGGAGGCGACCCAGCAGGCAGAACGCAGTGCGGCGCATCCCCGGTCGGTGGCCCGGCGGGCGCGGTCCTGGCTCGCCCGTCGCCGGTAGCCGAAACTCGGCCAGACACCCCATCTCTCAAGTATCGATTTAGACTTTAATGTCTGATTTATACAGATTTGCACCGCAACAGTAGTAACACCAGCCACTCTCGTGTCACAGTATGCGGGTGCTTCCCCGCCGGCACGGGCACCGTGCCATCCGTCGTCGTGCGCTCCCGCGCGCGCTGACGCGTTCCCGCGGTGCGCGGACGGCCGGTCGACGCACCCTCGGGACGGCGATCGCCCTCACCGTGTGCGGAGCCGTCGCCCTCGTCGTCCCGATGACGACGGCGAGCGCGAACAACGACACCTGGCAGCCCTCGACATGGACCGGCCCGGTGGCTGGTCCACCGGTTCCCGGGACCGGGCTGCCGCCGGCGGCCACTCCCGGCATCGCCCAGCCGCTGCCCGAGGGGTACGACGTCTCCCCGACCTACGAGGGTCAGGCTCAGTGCGATCCGCAGGCCAAGCCGGGCACACAGCGCCTCGCCGACCTCATCAAGGCGACGTACGGCCAGGACCAGACGGTCTGGATCCCACGGGCCTGCGATGTCGGCGGTCAGAGCGAGCACAAGGAGGGCCGCGCCCTCGACTGGATGACGACGGTCCGCAAGCCCCAGCAGCGCGCGAACGCGGAGGCCTTCCTCGCCTGGCTCCTCGGACCCGACCAGTTCGGCAACCCCTACGGCAACGCCATGCGCCTGGGTGTCATGTACATCGGCTGGAACGACCGCATCTGGCGCGGGTACGACGTGGACCGCGGCTGGACCGAGCTCAAGGGCTGCTTCTCCCGCACGAGCTCGGGGAATGACACCGTCTGCCACCGCGATCACATCCACATCTCCCTGACCTGGGACGGCGCCAGTGGTCGCACGTCCTTCTGGGACGGAACACCGATGGACTCGCCCTACTGTGCTGCGGCCAGCTCGTCCGCGGGCCAGGCCAGCACGGGGCGGGCCGAGGGCATGATCCCCATCGAGCCGGTCAAGGTCCTCGGCACCCGGCGGGCTCTCGGTGTCCCCGAGCGCTGCCGGCTGCAGCAGGACACCTCCAGCGGATCCCGTCACCGGATCTACGCGAAGGTCACCGGGGTCGGCGGCATCCCGACCGAGGGTGTTGCGGCCGTGGCCGTCAACGTCAGCGCGCTCGGCTCCAACGCACCTTCGAAGATCCGCATCTGGGGTCCGGGCGAGAACAAGAGCGACGTCGTCGTGAAGGCACCCATGAACAAGGACGCCTCCGGCACCGCGATCGTCCCGGTCTCGACCGACGGCACCATCGCCCTGGCCACCAAGGCCGGTGCGACGGACCTCAGCATGGATGTCGTCGGCTATTACCCGCCCGGCGACGTCCCCAACGCCACGCAGGCGACACCGGGCGGCTCGACAGACATGACGAACGAGCCGGCGCCTGCGCCAGCTCCCGCGGAGTCCTTCGCCCCCGAGCCCGCTCCGGCCCCCGCTCCACCGCCTCCGGCCGAGCCGGTCGACGAGTTCATCGCGATCGGCGCCGAGGTCGGCTATGAGTCATCGGCCCAGGGCCCGCTGCAGCCCGGCGAGGAGCGCGTCGTCGGCCTGGCGGCGGTGCCACCGGAGGCCACGTCGGCATTGGTGATGGTCACCACGAAGGAGGCGACCAAGCGCGGCAAGGTCCGCATCGCCACACCCGACAAGTCCGCGGGCGTCAGCCTGAAGTACCGCAAGAGCAAGGTCCGCAACGCGGTCACGGTGGTGCCGGTCGTCGGAGGGCAGGTCAACCTGTCCTCCACCGGCAAGGGCGCGGTGCAGGTGCGGGTGGACGTGCTCGGCTACTCGGTCAACGGCAAGCCGGTCAAGGTCCGCAAGGCTGATCGCAAGCGCATCGTGAAGGCCAAGATGGACGGCGCCGCACCGATGGTCGTCGGTCCCATCACGGGCATCGCCGGACTGCCCAAGCGGGGCAAGCGCGTGACGGGTGTGATCCTGCAGGTGACCACCCGCACCAAGAACCCGACGCCCGGCAACCTGCGGGTCTACGGCCTGGACAAGGCAGCCCCAGGCACCCGATCCGCACCGATCGAGCCCTCGCACAAGCAGGTCAGCCTCGTCGTCTCCGAGATCGGGACCGACGGCAAGATCGTCGTCGCCCCCACAGTGCCGTCGAGGGTCAAGGTCAAGATCGTCGGCTGGGTTCGCCGCTGACCAGTGTCGGGCCTCCTGCCTACACTGCGGGGATGTCCGACGCGCTCTTCGACCTGCCCAGCCCCGCGCGTGCGTCGAACCCCCCGGGGGGCTCTGGGCCCCACGAGGCCAGCGTCCGGCCGTCGTCGACGCCCGAGGACCTCGTCTCCGATCTCAACCCCGCGCAGCGCACCGCGGTGGAGCATCGTGGCGGTCCGCTGCTCATCGTCGCCGGCGCCGGCTCGGGCAAGACCCGCGTGCTGACCCGCCGCATCGCCCACCTGCTCGCTTCCGGCGATGCCACTCCGGGCGAGATCCTCGCCATCACCTTCACCAACAAGGCCGCCGGCGAGATGAAGGAGCGCGTCGCGGAGCTCGTCGGCCCCCGCTCGCGGGCCATGTGGGTCTCGACCTTCCACAGCGCCTGCGTGCGGATCCTGCGCAGCGAGGCATCCCGCCTCGGGATCAAGAGCACCTTCACGATCTACGACTCCGCGGATTCGCTGCGCCTGATGACCATGGTC
>JAUHZW010000120.1 GCA_030425745.1 Actinomycetes bacterium | reverse complement strand
GAGATGGACCTCCAGCAGGGACGCGTGCGGGAACGCCTCGAGGGTGTCGTAGTGGGTGACGGACGGCTTTCCGTCGCTCACCACGGCCCACCGGTAGTCATGCTGGGGGTGCCGACCGATGGGCGCGTCGACGGTGCCGCTCAAGGGATCACAGTGCCCCTGCACGACCGCCTGATAGACCTTGTCGACGGTCCGATCCTTGAACTGCCGCTTCAGACTCGTGTAGGCGTCCTCGCTCTTCGCCACAGCCATGACACCGGACGTCCCGACGTCCAGCCGATGCACGATGCCCTGCCGTTCGGCCGCCCCAGAGGTGCTGATCCGATAGCCCGCAGCAGCGAGCCCGCCGACCACCGTCGGGCCGGTCCAGCCCGGGCTCGGATGAGCGGCGACACCGACCGGCTTGTCGACGACCACAACGTCATCGTCGTCATAGAGCACGCGCATGCCCGGCACCGGTTCGGCCACGATCACCGGACCGGCCTCGGGCTCGCGGAGGTCCACCGAGATCGTGGACCCGGCCAGGACTCGCTCGGACTTCGCCGCGGGGCGCCCCTCGACGAGCACCGCACCGTCGGCGATGAGATCCGCCGCGCGAGCACGCGACAGGCCAAGCATCCGGGTCAGGGCGACGTCGAGACGCTCCCCCTCGAGGCCGTCCGGGACCGGGAAGGTCCTCACGAACGGCCCCCGCTGACGTCGACGCCCCGCAGCGCCAGCAGGACCATGAACGCGGCGGAGCAGGTGATGAACATGTCAGCCACGTTGAACACGGCGAAGTTCGGAAGCTGGATGAAGTCGACGACGTAGCCCAGGCCGGGGCTCGGGGGTCGGATCAGCCGGTCGATCAGGTTGCCGAGCAGTCCACCGAGCAGGCCGCCGAGCGCGACCGCCCAGGCGATGCTGCCCAACCGGCGCGATGTGCGGAGGATGACAGCGGCGACCACGACGGCGACGATGGAGAAGATCCAGGTGTAGCCCACGCCGATGGAGAACGCGGCACCAGTGTTCTCCACGTAGGTGAACTTCAGCAGGCCGCCGAGCAGCACGATGGGGCCCTCGCCGGACTCGATCCTGGGCCGGATGGCCGTCACGACCCAGTACTTGACCACCTGATCGAGCACCACAGCACCGAGGGCGACCAGGGCGAGCGTGACGAGGCATCGGCGCCGCACCAGCGGGTCGACGCCGGTGTCAGCGGTCTCCTCGCCGGGGGCTTCGCTGCCGTCAGCGGGTGCGCTGCTCTCAGTCACCGGGCCACCCTACGGGGGATGCCCGGCGGCGGATCAGAGCAGGCGCTCCTCCGCCGCCTTGCATGTCACGCACAGGGTGGCTCGCGGAAAGGCCTGGAGGCGGTACTTGCCCACGGCATTGCCGCACGACTCGCAGATCCCGTACGTGCCGGCATCCAGTCGCTGGAGGGCGTGCTCCACCTGCTCGATCATGCTTCGCGCATTGTTGGCGAGGGACATCTCATGCTCGCGCTCGAAGGTCTTGCTCCCCGCGTCAGCCTGATCGTCGCCCGCTCCGTCACCTGAGTCGCGGATGAGGTCAGCGAGCCCCTCCTCGGCAGTCGCCAGCTCGGACAGCAGCCGCTCATGCTCGTCGTCCAGCTGCTTGCGCACGGCTCGCAGTTCCTTCGCGGTCCACGGGGTCTCGTCCTCGCGGACTCGGAGCCGCTTGGCCGGCGCGGCCTTCTTCGCGACCTTCTTGGCCGGCGCGGCCTTCTTCGCGACCTTCTTCGCCGGCGCGGCCTTCTTCGCGACCTTCTTCGCCGGCGCCGCCTTCTTCGCGACCTTCTTCGCCGGCGCCGCCTTCTTCGCGACCTTCTTCGCCGGCGCCGCCTTCTTCACAGCCTTCTTCGCCGGCGCCGCCTTCTTCGCGGCCTTCTTCGCCGGCGCCGCCTTCTTCGCGGCCTTCTTCGCCGGAGCGGCCTTCTTCGCCGGAGCCGCCTTCTTCGCGACCTTCTTCGCCGGCGCCGCCTTCTTCGCCGGCGCCGCCTTCTTCACAGCCTTCTTCGCCGGCGCCGCCTTCTTGGCCGGCGCGGCCTTCTTGGCGCTCTTCTTCGCGGCGGCCTTGGCCATGAGATCCCCTGTTTCCCGCGCCCGGCGTGCGCGCGCACGTTGGTGGGGCGACCCGGCCTGGAGTCCGGCCCGCCTTGCGTTTCCGGAAGATGCTAGGGGTATGTCGGCTCCGCGTGTCGGAGCCGCGCCGATATCCTGACGTGCCGTACCCGGCGGTCCGCCGCCGATTCCGCCACGACCCCTCCCGGAGGCTGCATGTACCGCGCCGTGCCAGCGCAGGTCGATCTTCCTGCCCTGGAGCACGAGGTGCTGGCGATGTGGGACGACGAGGACGTCTTCGCGGAGTCCGTGCGCCGTGCCGAAGGACGTCCGCTGTGGGTCTTCTACGAGGGGCCCCCGACGGCGAACGGGACCCCGGGCACCCATCACGTCGAGGCCCGGGTGTTCAAGGACGTCTTCCCCCGCTACCGCACGATGAAGGGCTACTACGTTCCTCGCAGCGCCGGCTGGGACTGCCACGGCCTGCCCGTGGAGCTCGCCGTGGAGAAGGAACTCGGCTTCTCCGGGAAGCAGGACATCGAGGAGTACGGCGTCGCGGAGTTCAACGCCAAGTGTCGCGAGTCCGTCCTGCGCCATGTCGACGAGTTCACCGACATGACTCGTCGCATGGGGTACTGGGTCGACTTCGACAGCGCCTACTGGACGATGGACAAGGACTACGTCCAGAGCGTCTGGTGGTCCCTGAAGCAGATCTTCGACAAGGGCCTGCTCTCGCAGGACCATCGGGTGGCCCCCTACTGTCCGCGGTGCGGCACCGGGCTCTCTGACCACGAGCTGGCCCAGGGGTATGAGACCGTCGTCGATCCGTCCGTCTATGTGCGCTTCCCGGTCCGTGCCGGAGAGACGCTGGCCGAGCGCCATCCGGGGCTCTCGTTCCTCGTGTGGACGACCACTCCCTGGACCCTCGTGTCGAATACGGCTGTGGCGGTCAAGCCCGACGCCACCTACGCGGTCGTGCGCACGGCCGACGACGAGACGCTTGTCGTCGCCGAGGAGCTCGCCCCCGCACTGTTCGGCGAGGACCACACCGTCCTCGAGACGTTCCCGGGCACCGACCTGGAGCGCGTCGGCTATGTGCGCCCGTTCGACTACGTCGACATCCCCGATGCGCACTACGTCCTCCTGGCCGACTACGTCACCACGGATGACGGCACCGGCCTGGTCCATCAGGCCCCCGCCTTCGGCGCTGATGACCTGGTGACCTGCCGCCGCTACGGCCTGCCCGTCGTCAACCCGGTTCGACCCGATGGCCACTTCGCGGCGGACGTGCCCGTGGTCGGCGACATGTTCTTCAAGAAGGCAGACGAGACGCTCATCGCGGTTCTCGAGCAGCGTGGCCTGATGTTCCGACACCTGCCCTATGAGCACGCCTATCCGCATTGCTGGCGCTGCCACACACCGCTCATCTACTACGCGCAGCCCTCGTGGTACATCCGCACGACGGAGCGCAAGGAGCAGCTCCTCGCCGAGAACGAGAAGACCAACTGGTTCCCCGACACGATCAAGTGGGGCCGCTACGGCGACTGGCTCACCAACAACGTCGACTGGGCCCTGTCCCGCAACCGCTACTGGGGCACTCCCCTGCCCATCTGGCGCTGCCCGGACGAGCACCTGGTAGCCGTGGGCTCGCTCGCCGAGCTGAGCGAGCTGGCCGGCCGCGACGTCTCGGCCACCGATCCGCACCGTCCCTACGTCGATGACATCACCATCCCCTGCCCGACCTGCGGCCTTGAGGCACGTCGCGTTCCGGAGGTGATCGACGGCTGGTACGACTCCGGCTCGATGCCCTTCGCCGCTCTTGGCTACCCGCACAAGAACGCCGACGACTTCCGGAGTCAGTTCCCCGCCGACTTCATCTGCGAGGCCATCGACCAGACCCGCGGGTGGTTCTACACCCTCATGGCGGTCAACACCCTCGTGTTCGACGAGTCCTCGTATCGCAACGTCGTGTGCCTGGGCCACATCCTCGACGAGGACGGCCGCAAGATGAGCAAGCATCTGGGCAACGTCCTGGCGCCGATCCCCCTGATGGATGAGCACGGTGCCGATGCGGTGCGCTGGTTCATGCTCGCCAGCGGTTCTCCGTGGCAGGCCCGACGCGTCGGCCACACAGCGATCGCCGACGTCGTCCGCAAGACGCTGCTCACGTACTGGAACACCGTCTCGTTCCAGTCCCTGTACGCCCGCACCGCGGAGTGGCAGCCGTCCTCCGGCTCCCCCGCCCCCGCAGACCGGCCCGTGATCGATCGATGGGTGCTCTCGGAGGCGGAGCAGATGGCTCACGAGGTCGACCTCGCGCTGGAGTCCTTCGACACCCAGCGGGCCGGGCGCCTGTTGTCGTCCTTCGTCGATGACCTCTCGAACTGGTATGTGCGGCGGTCCCGCCGGCGGTTCTGGGACGGCGACCCCGCCGCCCTCGCCACCCTGCACGAGGCACTGCGCACCGTCACCCTGTGCATGGCTCCGTTCACGCCCTTCATCAGCGAGCGCGTCTGGCAGGACCTCTTCCGGCCGACTGACACCGAAGCCCCCAGCAGCGTCCATCTCGCCGACTGGCCGGAGTACCGAGCAGATCTCGTCGACGAGCAGCTGAGCGGACAGATGGCTCTGGTCCGTCGCCTCGTGGAACTGGGACGTGCGGCACGGGCCACGGCCACCGTGCGGACCCGCCAGCCGCTGCGGCGGGCTCTCGTCTCGGCCCCCGGCTGGTCGTCGCTTCCCGACGACCTGCGCAGCCATGTCGCCGAGGAGCTCAACGTCCTCAGCCTCGAGTCGCTCGCTGAGGAGTCGGCCGGCCTGGTCGACTTCAGTGCCAAGGCGAACTTCCGGTCACTGGGCAAGCGCTACGGCAAGCAGACGCCGATCGTGGCCCAGGCCATCGCGGACTCCGACGCGGCCGAGATCGCGGCGGCCCTTCGGTCGGGCGGACCCGTCACCCTCGAGGTGCCGGAGGTCGGATCGGTCGAGGTCACCGACGAGGACGTCATCGTCACCGAGACCCCGCGCGAGGGATGGGCGGTCGTGACCGAGGGCGGGGAGAGCGTCGCACTCGATCTGCACATCGACGACGAACTCCGCCGAGCCGGCATCGCGCGAGAGCTGATCCGAGCGCTGCAGGAGGGCCGCAAGTCCGCTGGCCTCGAGGTCTCCGATCGGATCAGCGTCCTGTGGTCGTCTGACGATCCAGAGATCACCCGTGCCATCGCAGAACACGGCGCTCTCATCGCCGCGGAAGTCCTGGCCGTCTCCTTCGAGACCGGCTCAGGTGCCGGGCATGCGGTCGAGACCGAGCTGCCCGTGTCGTTGGTGCTGTCGCGGGCCTGACCCCAGCGGCCGCACCGAGCGGCCGGAGGCGGCGTTCAGGACTGCTCGAGGATCCGGCGCTGCTCGTCCAGGCTGGCCAGCATTCTCGAACGGATCGCCTCAGCTCGGGTCTGGGCGGACCGGACGATCTCATCGGCGGTCTGCTGCGCGATGGCCATCACTGCCGCGGCATCGGCGTTGCTCTCCAGCGCCGCCTGGAGCTCCGCCGTGACCTCCACCGCCGACTCGTCGGCAGACGGCGCCCCTGCGCGCGGGGCCGTGGCACGCTCAGCCTCCAGTTCCGACACCCTCCGCTCCGCGGCCGCCAGCCTGCCCTGCAGCTGGTCGCACTGGGTGCGCAGCACGGCTTCGCCATCGCGGACCCGCTGCACCTCATCGGCGTACTGGGCGACGTCGGCCTCGATGATGTCGAGGAAGGCATCGACCTCGTCCATGTCGTAGCCGGCCCGCATGCGGGTGGTGGCGAACTGGACTCCCCGGACTTCGGCGGGAGTGAGGGGCATGGCGGGCTCCGTTCGTTCGACCGGGGTCGGGTCTGGTGTCAGGCGAAGGATGCGGCCAGGGACCGGACGATGCCCATGAGGATGTTGACGCCGATCAGCAGGATCAGGAACGCCAGATCGAAGGAGACCTGACCGAACCGCAGCGGCGGGATCACGCGCCGCAGGGCCTTGAGCGGCGGATCCGTGACGGTGTAGATCACCTCGAGCAGGATGAGCAGCGGGCCCGAGGGAGACCACCCACGGGAGAAGGCTTGAACGAGGTCGAAGACCAGCCTGGCGAGCAGGAACAGCCAGAAGGCAAGCAGGATGAGGGCGATCACCTCGAACAGGATCGACACTCACAACTCCCGGGTCGGTAACGGACAGACAGACCGCAGGGGCCTGCACCAGACGGACATGTCTAACTCTGGTTGAAGAAGCCGTCCTGCGCGATCTGGGCCCGTGCGGCATCGCCGATGTCGACGTTGACGGGAGAGAGCAGGAAGACCTTGTTGGTGATGCGCTCGATGGATCCGCGCATGCCGAACACCAGACCCGCCGCGAAGTCGATGATCCTCTTGGCATCCGGATCGTCGAGTTCGGAGAGGTTCATGA
>JAUHZW010000119.1 GCA_030425745.1 Actinomycetes bacterium | reverse complement strand
CTTGACAAACTATAGGGGTGCCGCTCGCCCGTGTCGACGTGGGGTGTCTTCCCGTCGTCAGGCGGAGGTGAGCGTGGGAGCGACGGTGTCGCGGAGATAGTCCAGCGAGGTGACGACCTCTCGCATGGGGCCCTCCCCCTCGTCGGGCAGACCATCAGTGAGCGCGGTGTCCTGCTCGATGATGTACCAGCCCTGGTAGCCGCGGCTCTCGAGCGCCTGGATCACTCCGGCGATGTCGACGTCGCCCTGACCCAGCGGGGTGAACAGGCCACCCTGCACCGCCTCCATGATCGACTGCTGACGGCTCATCAGCGGATCGACCTTGGACAGGTCGACGTCCTTCAGGTGCACATGCCCCACGCGATCGAACGCCTCCTTCGCGAAGGCGACCGGGTCGGTCCCACCGATCGCGAGGTGGCCGGTGTCCAGGCAGAAGTGGACGTCACAGGAGTCGAGGACCTTCTGGACGTCCTCGTCCTTCTCGATCATGGTCTGCACGTGCGAGTGGACCACCTGCTCGAGGCCGTGCTCCTCGCAGATCTCGTCGACGATGCCGAACATGCGAGCCATGTTCGCGACCTCCTCGGGCGTGGCCGAGTGCGGCTCAGCCCAGTCCCAGTCCGTGACGATGGCACTGATGAACTTCGTGGCACCGGCCCGCTGGAACAGGTCGGCGACACGACGTGCCTCGGCGATGGTGGCCGCCTCCTGGGATCGGTCGTGCATCACCAGCGGGGTGAAGCCGCCGACCAGACCCATGCCGTACTCGGCCAGCTGGGCCTGCACCCCGTCAGCCTCATCGGGCAGGAAGCCGGGCGCCCCGAGTTCGGTGACGGGCATCCCGAGCGAGGACATCTCCGCGAGCACGCGAGGGGTCGGGAGCATCGCTCCCCAGCCGGGGACCTCGCAGATGCCCCACGAGATGGGAGCGGATGCGATACGGGAGACGAACTCGGACATGGGCACCTCGGGATGTCGGGCGTTGGAACGTTCCAACGCGCTGGTGCGAATCGTGGCACACTGCGGGCAGCGGCGCACGGCACACCCCTGATCGGCGCCCACCGGACCGGGAGGCCTGATGCAGGTTGCAGTGATCGGCGCAGGGCGCATGGGGCGGATCCGCGTCGAGGACCTCGCCGCCGATCCCCGAGTGGGACGCGTGCTCGTCACCAATCGGACGGCAGAGCGCGCCGTGGAGCTCGCCGACGACTTCGACGCTGCCGTGGTGGGCTGGGCCGACGACGCGCTGCTGGAGGCGGATGCGTTCGTCATCACCACCGGGACCGACACCCATCTGGCGCACCTCGAGCGGCTCGCACCCCTCGGACGCCCCGTCCTGTGCGAGAAGCCGATCGCCCTCACCCTCGCGGAGACGCAGGCTGCGATGAGCCTGATGGACAGGCACGGCACGCCCCTGCAGATCGGCTTCCAGCGCCGATTCGATGCCGGGCTCGCTGCGCTGCAGCAACGGATCGCCGACGGCAGCCTCGGCACCCTCTACTCACTCGTCCTCACCGCGCATGACCATCAGCCGTCGCCACGGGAATTCATCGGCGGCAGCGGTGGCATCTACCGCGACATGCACGTCCACGACTTCGACCAGATCCGATGGCTCACCGGGGAGGAGATCACCTGGGTGCACGCCACCTCCGCCGTTCGCCAGCATCAGCAGTACGCCGAGTTCGACGATGCCGACAGCACCGCCATCATCGGCGTGACGACGGGCGGCGCAGCCTTCACCATCACCGGCACTCGGCACGACCCCCGCGGGCATGACATCCGGCTTGAGGCGTTCGGAACCCTCGACTCGGTCGCCTCAGGGCTGACGCGCCGCACCCCCCTGGGCCTGCTCCCGCCCCGCGAGGACGTCGCGCCGCTCGCTCTGGATGCTCGGCCCTACGACGGCTTCGTCGACCGGTTCCGTGAGGCCTTTCGGTCAGAGACCGACGCATTCGTCTCCTTCGCGTCCGACGAGACCGGCAATCCGTGCCCGCCGGACTCGGCACTGGAGAGCCTGCGCGTGGCGATCGCCTGCGAGGAGTCCGTGCGCACCGGTGCGCCGGTGACGGTCGCGGACATCGCGACAGCGAGCCACTGACGGATCGCCCATGAGCAGCACCCGGCCCACCATCAACGACGTCGCTGCCCGTGCAGGCGTCTCGAAGTCGCTGGTGTCCCTCGCCATCCGGGGCTCGGACCGGGTCAGCGACGAGAGCCGGGAGGCCATTCTCCGGGCAGCCGATGAACTCGGCTATCGACCCAACGCGGCGGCCCGGAGCCTGGCCGACCGCCGCAGCCGCACCATCGGAGTGCTGCTGCACGACCTCCACAATCCGGTGTTCGCTCAGGTGCTCGACGGCGTGCAGGAGATCGTGCGCTCGCACGGCTACCGCACCATGCTGGTGACCGGCCACGGCGACAGCCAACGCGAGCGAGCCGAGCTCGCCGCTCTGCTGGACTTCCAGGTCGAGGGACTCATCCTCATCTCGCACCGTCTTGATCCGGCACTGGCACGACAGGCGGCCCGTGAGTGCCCGGTCGTCATCGTCATGCGGCATGACATCACCGGTCGCGGCATCTCCACCGTGTGCGCCGACGACGTCCGGGCGGGGCGGGAGGCCGTCGAGCAGCTGGTCAGCCTCGGCCACTCGCGCATCGCCCATGTGTCGGGCGGCGAGAACCGGGTGGCCGCGGATCGCGAGCAGGGCTACCGCGAGGCCATGGCCGAGGCCGGGCTGTCCGAGCACGTCCTCGTGGAGGCCGGGGACTTCACCGAGGCAGGTGGCCGGGTCGCCGCCGCGCGACTGCTCGAGCGGGACCCGGGCATCACCGGCCTCGTCGTGGCGAACGACCTGTCCGCCCTGGGGGCCGTGGTGGCCGCCCAGGAGGCCGATCGCTCGGTGCCGTCAGACCTCTCGATCGTCGGTTTCGACGGCATGTCGTTGGCCGCGCTGGGGTCCCTGACCCTCACCACCATGGCGCAGCCGCTGGAGGAGATGGGACGCGAGGCCGCTGAGCGCGTGTTCCGACGAATCGACTCACCGGGCGCACGCATCACCCACGATCAGGTGGTCAGCTCATGGCTGCCGCGGGGGACGACAGCTCCGGCACCGGGCTGACGCCGGACCGGCGAGCCATCGCGGACACGAGGGCCGAGGCGACCCGTCCGAAGGCCCGCTCGCGCACGACAGCGGGTGCTGACTCATCGACCAGGACGTCGATGACGACCTCGTCGACTCCGTGGTCGCGGGCATCGTGGGCCAGAAGGAGGACATCCATGCCGGCAGCGGTGATGCCGCCTCGGGCAATGACCTCACCCATGCGGATGATCCGGTCGAGCTGTGCAGCGTTCGCGTTCATGTCTCTCCCCTCGGGGTCCCTGTCGTCGGGGCACTCCCGACACCGCGAAGGTAGAGGAGCCGTGCGATAAACACAAACGATATTTTTGGATCGTGTCAATCGCTATTGCTTATACTTGATCCATGGCATTCAGCGACCTCGATCTGCGTCATCTTCGAGCCCTGCGCGCCGTCGCCGAGGAGGGCTCCTTCATCGGCGCGGCCTACGAGCTGGGCATCTCCCAGGCTGCGGTGAGCCAGCAGGTGGCGGGGTTGGAGAAGGCGGTCGGAGAACGCGTGTTCGACCGACCGGGTGGCCCGCGGCCCGTCACCCTCACCCCGGCAGGCCGCTCCCTGCTGGCGCATGCCGACGCGGTGATGACCATCTTGGATGCGGCCGAGCAGGAGTTGAGTGACATCGCCAGCGGCACCGGCGGGCGGCTGACCATCGGGACCTACCAGAGCGTGTCCGTCCAGCTGCTGCCCGATGTCGTACGCCGCTTCCTCGACGAGGCTCCCGACGTGGCTGTGGGGCTCACCGAGCACGCCCGCAACGAGGACCTCATCGATGAACTGCTCGCGGGCAGCCTCGATGTGACGTTCCTCGCCGGCCCGTACGAGAACGATGACCTCGAGCTCACCACCCTCGGCACGGACCCCTTCGTGCTGCTGCTGCAGGCCGACGGCGAGTTGGCGCAGGCGCACCCGGGGCGCCGGTTCCCCACGAGCGAACTGAGCGACGTCCCGATGGTCGGCGAACCGGATCCGCAGTACGGGGCTGACTCGATGGAGGCCGGCCTGCGGGCGCTCGGCATCCGCCCCAGGTACGCCTTCCGGTCCTACGACAACGGTGCGCAGCAGGGCATGGTGCGTGCCGGGGTGGGCCCCGCGATCATGCCGCTGCTCGCCACAGATCCCACCGACCCGGGCATCGTGGTCAAGACGTTGAACCCGCCGCTCGAGCCCCGGACGATCATGCTGGCCACCCCCCACGGAGCCACCCGGGCACCGGCGACCGATGCCTTCATCCGAATCGCCAAGGCCGAGTGCCGCGAGAGGCTGGCACTGGCCCGTCCCTGACGGTCAGCGACCCTCGGACAAGCGCGTGATGGTGGGGCCGGAGGGCACTCGTCCCTGGAGTCCGCGGTCGCCTCGCCGAGGACCTGCTGACAGATCGGGGACTGCCATCGGTCATCTGGAGAGCCATCGAGCCGTTCCAGTAGCCGTGGAAGTACCAGTAAGGCGAAAGACGGTCTGCCCCCGTCACAATGCGGAGCCGCCCGCCTTCGCACGGGTGTGATGCCGGTGATCCTCACTATGCTGCCCGGAACCTGAGGAACGGAGGAACCCGTGAGCGACACCAAGGAGTCGGACGGCTCGATCGCGGGCGAGGAGAAGCGGTCCTTCGACCGGCTGGTGAACTTCACCGACGCCGTCGTCGCGATCGCGATCACGCTGCAACTCCTGCCGCTCGCTGACGTGAAGGGTCCCGCGGACGGTCAGACAGTGCTGGACGTCTTCGCCCAGAACTCCGGAACCATCATCACCTTCGCGTTGAGCTTCATCATCGTGATCGTCATGTGGATCAACCACAACCGGATCTTCAACGTCCTGCGCCGCGCGGACGGAACCATCCTGTGGCTGAACATCGCCTGGCTGGTCAGCATCGCCTTCCTGCCCTGGCCGACCGCGATGTACGGCGAAGCGTCCAACCAGACGGCGGCCCAGGTGGGCGGCATCGCGCTGCTCTACTGGACCAATCTCGCCGTGATCAGCGTGATCCTCTCTCTGATCGCCTGGCACGCACGGCGGCATCCCGACCTACTGGAGCCGGGAGCCGCTTCGCGCGGCTGGCTCGCCGACCGCAGCCGGGCACGCCTGCGCGGCATCATCTTCCCTGCCTACTTCATCCTCATCGGGCTCGCGTGCGAGCTCATCGCTCCGCAGGCCACGTGGTTGGCGCTCGGGCTGATCCCGATCGGCCGGTGGCTCAACCACAAGCCGAAGGTCAGCAGTGCCAGCGACCGCCAGCCCAGTGGGATGCCCCCGACAGGGTCCCCTCCCAGTTGATGACCGTGTGGTACGCGGCGTCCTGCCAGTACCGGGGCCACGTGTTCATGGGCTTGCTGCGGAGCTTGGAGAGAACCTCCTTGGCCTTGGCCGTACCCATCAGCTTCTTGTGCTCGGGCAGCATCATGAACGTCGCGCCCCGGGCGAGCGCCCGGGAGACCTGGTAGGCCCCGAAGTAGTTGCCGCCGGGGTTCACGACGTCGTACTCGCCCTCGCTCTCACGCTTGACGATGCACAGCCGCTTCTCCTCGGCCTTCGCATTGAAGAACGTGCCGCGGTACAGACTCGGCTCGATGCCGCGCATGTCCTTGGTGTCCTTGGAGTTGAGGGTGAAGTGCGTGAACCTGGCCTGACGAGCAGCCAGGGCCCGGCGCGCGGAGACGGCGCGGTCAGCACGTGCAGCAGCCGCAGCACGGTCGGCGGCCGCGACCGATGTGGCCGGAACAGCTGCGGGTGCCTGGACTGCCGCAGGCGTCTGGACTGCGGCGGCTGCGGGGGCCTCAGCCTCCACGGGGGGTTCAGCACTGACCGTCGGGGCGATCGCCACGGCGGCGAGGCCGCCGAGGGCCAGTCCGGCGGCGGCCAGCCGGGTGGCCGGGTGGAGGATAACTCGGGTCGTTCGGGGGGACATCCGGGGGAACAGACGTGCGGGCATGCTTCCTCGTCGTACGGCACCGGGCCTCGTGGGCCGGTGCGTGGCCGCGATGCGGGTCCGGGCCGAGCCGGGGACTCCTGTCTGCCCCGGCTCCGCTCACCTGCTCACTGTCCCGCCAGCGCGAGTCGCACGCCCTGACGTCGGTGGACCGTCAGCACCCCGCAGCGGCGTCCGCGGGGTCATCACGAAGTGGTGCTTCGCCGTGTTGTCTGTGAACAACGGTCAACAACCGTACGACGTGTCTGCGACACAGTCACGTGAGAATTGAGTGGCGGAATGTCCGATTCCTGCCGGAATTTCGGCAATGAGGCGTGACGTCGGCTACAGGTTCCCGAGATCTCCCCGTGACACGAATGTGACATGAGTCATGCCATGCACCGGACCCCAACGGCGTGTCGCGAGCGGTCAGCGAGCGAGGACCGCCACCACGACGATCGCACCTGCGATCACGGA
>JAUHZW010000118.1 GCA_030425745.1 Actinomycetes bacterium | reverse complement strand
CGCGAGCACTACGCGGCGCTCATCGCCGACAACCGTCCCGAGGACGTCATCTTCTACTGCGGATCCGGGGTGACCGCAGCCCAGAACGTGCTGGCCATGCATCACGCCGGACTGCCCGGGGCCCGCATGTATGTGGGCTCGTGGAGCGAGTGGATCCTTGACCCCGGGCGGGAGGTCGAGTTGTGACCCGCCCGCTGCGCTTCGGCCTGATCGGCTGCGGGTTCTTCGCCCAGAACCACCTCCATGCCTGGGCGCAGATGCCCGAGGTCGAACTCGTCGCGACCTGTGACATCGACACCGGATGCGCTGATGCGGCCGCTCAGGCCTTCGGCGGCACGGCGTATGCCGATGCGGCAGAACTTCTCGCCCGGGGGGATCTGGACTTCGTCGACATCGCGACCACTCCCCCCACCCACCGCATGATGGTGGAACTTGCCGCAGAGGCCGGAGTGCCGGCCATCTGCCAGAAGCCGTTGGCCTGGGACATGGATGATGCCAAGGCCATGGTCGCGGCCATGGCCGACCGCGGCCTGCCCTTCATGGTCCATGAGAACTTCCGCTTCCAGTACCCGATGCGCCGCGTGAAGGAGGTCCTCGACAGCGGCGCGATCGGGCGCCCGTTCTTCGCCCGCATCAGCTTCCGATCCGACTTCGACGTCTATGCCAACCAGCCGTGGTGCAAGGACGCTGAGCGGATGATCATCGCCGACGTCTCCGTCCACCAGTTCGACCTCACCCGCTTCTTCCTCGGTGAGCCGACTCGGCTGTTCACCGAGGCCCTGCGCGTCAACCCCGAGATCCGAGGCGAGGACGTCGCGACGGTGCTGCTGCAACTGGACGATGCGACCTGCATCGTCGACACCAGCTACGAGAGCCGCTCCGACCACAGCACCTATCCCCAGACGTTCGTCACGATCGAGGGCACCGACGGCCGGGTCACCCTGGGTCCGGACTACCACCTTCAGGTCGTCTCCGGAGGTGACGTCCACGAGGAGGTCCTGCGGATCCCCCAGCACTCCTGGTCCTCCGAGCCCTGGGACTGCATTCAAGACAGCGTCGTCAACGTGCAGCGCCACTGGGTCGATTGCCTCACCACGGGACGCACCCCGGAGACCAGTGGCGCCGACACCCTGCGCGTCCTCGATCTCACCCTCGGCGCGTACGAGTCCCTGGAGACCGGGCTGCCCTACAGCGTCGGACGTCGTCTGTGACGGCGATCGAGCACTCCGCTCCGCACGACGACATCGGTCCGGAGACCTACGCGCTCGGACCGGTCACGGTCACCGTCGACGGCATCGATCTGCGCGACATCCGGTGGACGGGGGTCGAGGCCTACCGCCGGATCTACCCGGTCTTCCAGGACGTCAACTGGACGAATCGCCCGTTCGCGGTGCTCGATCGGCGGATCGAAGTGTCTGATGGGCGCCTGACGATGACGGCCAGCGGCACGGGCTCCTTCGACGCGTCGCCTCTCACCTGGGAGGTGACAGCTGTGGTGACGTCCCGGTCGGTCGACTACCGGTTCGTCGCCCGCACGGATGAGGTGTTCGAGCGCAACCGACTCGGCCTGTGCCTGCTGCACCCGATGTCCTCCTCCGGAGGCGCCTGCCGGGTGTCGCATGTCGATGGCACCACGACGTCCGCGCGGTTCCCGGTCCAGATATCCCCGCATCAGCCGTTCGTGGACATCACCGCCATCTCCCACGAGGTCGTGGAGGACGCATGGGCGACGGTCACCTTCACGGGCGAGGTCTTCGAGATGGAGGACCACCGCAACTGGAGCGACGCCTCGTTCAAGACCTACTGCACGCCGATCACGCTTCCCTTCCCAGTGACGGTGGCGCCCGGAGACGTCATCGACCATTCCCTGAGCATCACCTTCTCGGGAACGGCGCCGCACGAGCCCGCCGGTGATCAGAGCGCCCCCGAGATCCACGTCACTGAGGAGAGGTCCGCGCTCCCGCTGATCGGCATCGGCTTGAACCCCGACGACCTCTCCTGGACGGCCGGGACCCTTGAGCGCGTGCGATCGTTCGGCCTGGACCACGGCCGGGTCCCCGTACGCGCGGATGATCCCGCTGCCGCACGCACCATCCGCGACGCGGCCTCCCTCTGTGCCTCGCTGGGCGTGAGGCTCCACGTGGCGGTCATCTGCGACGACCCCTCAGACCTCCGTGCACTGCAGGACCTCCCGGACGCCACCGTCGCGATGATCAGCCGATGGACCGTCGTCAGCCGCCATCACAAGGTCACTCCACCCTCCTGGGCTCCCACGGCCCGCGAGGCCTTGGGCGACGCGATGGGAACCGCGGAGCTCGGCGGGGGAACCGACCTGTACTTCACCGAGCTGAACCGCGAGCCACCCGGACCATCGGACTTCGACGTCACGAACTTCTCACTCACGCCGCAGGTGCATGCCTTCGACGATCGAACGCTCGTGCAGAACGCCATCGCCCAGTCCGTCATCGCGCAGGATGCTCCTCGCGTCAGCGACGGCACCAGGATCTCCGTCGCACCGATCAGCCTGCGCCCACGTTTCAATCCGAACGCGACCGACCCCAGCCGCGATGTCAGCAACACCTCGCTGCCCAGCGATGTCGACGCCCGACAGCGGACCTGGTTCGCCGCCTGCTGGACGGCGAGCAGCATCAAGCACCTGAGCGAGCCGAACACGCTCGCATCCCTCACCTACTTCGAGACGCCCGGGTGGAAGGGCATCGTTGCCGGTGATCTGTCGTCATCGAGTCCCGCTGACTTCCCGATGGCAGCCGGGGAGGCACTTCCCGTCGCCCATGTCTTCGCCGCATTGAGCGGGGCCACGTCGGTGCGCCGGTGTGAGGCGACCCAGCCTGAGGTCATCGACGCCCTCATCGTTCAGAGCCCGTCGTGGACCCGGATTCTCACGATCAACTGGACCTCGGAGCCCCGACAGGTGTCGATCACCGGCTCACTGTCCATCACCGTCGATGCCGCACCCGAGACCGTCACCGTGACAGAACTGCTGCCAACCGAGAGGACATCATGAAGCCTGCGCCCGCCCTTCCGCGTCCATCCGCCATGTTCCGGATGGACGGCATGCGCGTCCTGCTCACCGGCGCAGGCGGTGCCATCGGAAGCGTCATCGCCGCAGCCTTCGCGGAACTCGGGGCCATCGTGTGCGCCCATGACATCGCCGAGGAGAAGATCGAACCCGTCGTCGCTTCCATCCGAGCCGCCGGCGGCCAAGCGCATGCGCTGACTGCCGACCTCTCCGACCCGAACGAGTGCGGACGGCTCGTGGATGACGCGGTGTCCCTCATGGGCGGGCTGGACGTGCTGGTCAACGGGGCCGGCATGAACCGGCGCAAGCCGATCCTCGACGTGACTGTGGAGGACTTCGACATCATCACGGCGGTGAACATGCGGGCGGTGTACCTCCTCAGCCAGGCCGCACACCCGCACCTGCGGAGCTCCGAGCATGGCGCCATCGTGAACCTCAGCTCCCTCAGCGCCCGCTACAGCTTCAACACCATCTCCGTCTACGCCGCGACGAAGGCAGCAGTGTCGGGCATGACCCGCAGCTTCGCCCGGGAGTGGGTCGATGACGGCATCCGGGTCAACGCGATCGAGCCCTCGGTCGTGCAGACCGAGTTCACCAAGCCCCTCTGGGGCGAGGAACACCGCTCACGCTGGTTCGCGGAGACGACACCCATCGGCCGCCTCTCTCAGGCGGAGGAGCTCGTCGGGGCGGTGGTGTTCCTCGCCACACCGGCCTCGAGCTACATCACCGGACAGTGCCTGGTGATCGACGGCGGCATCCTCGCGGGCGCCGACTGGGACTCCTACGCGGGCACCAGCACCTGACGCTGCTCGCCGAGCCCGGTCACCCCGAGGGTCATGACGTCACCGATCTTCAGCCAGTCGGGGTCGGCCATGCCCATGGCCACGCCGGGTGGGGTGCCGGTGTTGACGAGGTCGCCGGGCTGCAGGACCAGGAACTGGCTCACGTGATGCAGGATCGTGGCGACGTTGAAGATCATGTCGTCCGTGGACCCGGTCTGGCGGCGCTCGCCGTTGACGTCGAGCCACAGATCCAGCCCGCCGTTGAGGTCCACCTCGTCAGGTGTGACGAGAGCAGGGCCACAGGGGTTGAAGGTCTCGCAGGACTTGCCCTTGAGCCACTGCCCGCCACCGCGCTCGAGCTGATAGCCCCGCTCCGAGACGTCATTGCTGATGGTGAAGCCGGCGATGTGCTCCATCGCCTGTTCCGGGGAGTCCAGGTAGCGGGCGGTCTTGCCGATGACCAGAGCCAGCTCGACCTCGTAGTCGACCTTGTGCGCGCCGCGCGGGAAGAGGACATCGTCGTTCGGGCCGCAGAGCGCCGACGGTGACTTCGTGAAGAGCACCGGCTCGTCGGGCACCTTCATGTTGGACTCGTTGGCGTGGTCCACGTAGTTGAGGCCGACGCACAGGATGAAGCCGGGCCGCGAGATCGGTGCACCGATGCGGCCTTCCACCACCGGCAGGCCGGCGAGGTCCACCTCCCGGAGGGCGGCCATGCCGTCACCTGCGAAGAACTCCGGGGTGTAGGCGGAGACGATGGACGAGACATCGCGGTAGGCGCCGTCCGGATCGATGACGGCGGGGCGCTCGCGGCCGGGTTCTCCGATGCGGGCCAGTCTCATGGTGCGGTCCTTTCCGTGGTTTCCCCGTGATCATGGTTGATGGGCGCGATGGCACGTGCACCCTCGGACGGGTTACGACAACTGTGAGACGTCCCGGACGGCACCGGTGTCGGCCGAGGTCACCATGGCGGCATACGCGCGAAGGGCCATGGACACCTCGCGCTCGCGGTCGACCGGCGTGTAGGCCGCGGCGCCCCGAGCCTCCTGCGCGGCCCGGCGCTCGGCGAGCACGTCGTCACTCACGTCGACCTTGATGACGCGGTTCGGGATGTCGATGACGATGGTGTCGCCCTCCTCGACAAGGGCGATCGTGCCCCCGCCCGCCGCCTCCGGCGAGACGTGACCGATGGACAGCCCCGAGGTTCCGCCTGAGAACCGGCCGTCCGTGACCAGCGCACAGGCCTTGCCCAGGCCCTTGGCCTTGATGTACGAAGTCGGGTACAGCATCTCCTGCATTCCCGGGCCCCCACGCGGACCCTCGTAGCGGACGATCACACAGTCGCCAGCACCGACCTTGCCGTTGAGGATCCCCTCGACAGCTGCCTCCTGCGACTCGAAGACTCGTGCCGGGCCGGAGAAGGTGAGCAGTTCCTCCGCCACGCCCGCGGTCTTCACGATGCAGCCGTCCTCGGCGAGATTGCCGAAGAGCACGGCAAGACCGCCGTCTTGGGAGAACGCATGCTCACGGTCCCGGATGACCCCGCTGGCGGCGTCAGTGTCCACCGACTCGTACCGGCGATCCTGCGAGAAGGCCACCTGCGTGGGAACGCCCCCGGGAGCCGCCCGGTAGAACTCCAGGACGTCGGGTGCGGAGGTCTGCGCGATGTCCCACTGGGCCAGGGCATCTCGCATGGATGGCGAGTGGACGGTCGGGAGATCTCCGTGGAGGAGGCCAGCCCGGTCGAGCTCACCGAGGATGCGCATCACGCCACCGGCTCGATGGACGTCCTCGAGATGGACGAGGGGCGTGGAGGGCGCCACCTTGCACAGATTGGGCACCTGGTGGGAGAGCCGGTCGATATCCGACATGGTGAAGGGGACGCCGGCCTCCTGGGCCGCGGCCAGCAGGTGCAGCACGGTGTTGGTGGAGCCGCCCATGGCGATGTCGAGCGACATCGCGTTCTCGAAGGCCTCGAACGTGGCGATCGATCGCGGCAGAACCGAGTCGTCGTCCTTCTCGTAGTAGCGCTTGGCGAGGTCCACCACCAGACGCCCGGCCTGCTCGAAGAGCCGGCGGCGATCTGCATGGGTCGCCAGCACCGACCCGTTGCCGGGCAGCGACAGTCCGAAGGCCTCCGTGAGGCAGTTCATCGAGTTCGCCGTGAACATGCCCGAACAGGAACCGCAGGTGGGGCACGCGGACCGCTCCATCGACTCGACCTGCTCGTCGGAGTTCCGCTCGTCGGCCGCCTCGACCATCGCATCGACGAGGTCGACACTGCGCTCGGCGCCGTTCCAGACGACCTTGCCGGCCTCCATGGGGCCCCCGGACACGAAGACCGTCGGGATGTTCAGGCGCATGGCGGCCAGCAGCATTCCCGGGGTGATCTTGTCGCAGTTGGAGATGCACACCATGGCGTCGGCCGTGTGGCCGTTGACCATGTACTCGACGGAGTCGGCGATCAGGTCGCGGCTGGGCAGCGAGTAGAGCATGCCGCCGTGGCCCATCGCGATGCCATCATCGATGGCGATGGTGTTGAACTCCTTGGCGATGCCGCCGGCCTCCTCGATCTCGCGGGCGACCAGCTGACCGAGGTCCTTGAGGTGGACGTGCCCGGGGACGAACTGGGTGAAGGAGTTGACCACCGCGATGATGGGCTTGCCGAAGTCACCGTCCTTCACGCCGGTCGCGCGCCACAGGGCTCGGGCTCCGGCCATGTTGCGGCCG
>JAUHZW010000001.1 GCA_030425745.1 Actinomycetes bacterium | reverse complement strand
GTCCGTCGGCTACGCCAAGGTGACCCCATGACCTCAGATGCGATGACCTCAGACGCCCCCCTCCTTCAACTCCGAGGCATCAACAAGAGCTTCGGTGCCGTCCACGTCCTCCACGGCGTCGACCTGTCCGTCTGGTCCGGTCAGGTGACCGCCCTCGTCGGCGACAACGGCGCGGGCAAGAGCACGCTGATCAAGGGCATCGCCGGCATCTACGCCTTCGACAACGGCGAGTACCTGTTCGAGGGCAAGCCGGCGCAGGTCCACGACCCCAAGGACGCCAACGCCCTCGGCATCGAGGTCGTCTATCAGGACCTCGCTCTCTGCGACAACCTCGACGTCGTCCACAACATGTTCCTGGGGCGCGAGGAGACCAAGGGGGTGACTCTCGACGAGATCGAGATGGAGAAGCGCGCGACAGACACCCTCGCCGGGCTCTCCGTCCGAACCCTGAAGTCCGTGCGCCAACAGGTATCCAGCCTCTCCGGCGGCCAGCGCCAGACGGTGGCCATCGCGCGTGCGGTCCTGTGGAACTCCAAGCTCGTCATCCTCGACGAGCCGACCGCTGCGCTGGGCGTCGCCCAGACCGAGCAGGTCCTCAACCTCGTCCGCCGGCTCGCAGACAGCGGGCTCGGCGTGATCCTCATCTCCCACAACATGAACGACGTCATGCAGGTCGCGGACAACATCGCCTGCCTGTACCTCGGCCAGATGGCAGCGCAGATCCCGGTCAGCGACGTCAACCACAGCAACGTCGTCGAACTCATCACGACCGGCCGCTCTGGTGACATCGGCATCCAACTCAGCGACGAGGCCACCGGAGGTGCGGCATGAGCTCCCACCAGACCACGGACGTGGACATCCCCGAGGCCGGCGATCGCGCCGGCATCGGAGAGGCGGTCGGCGACTACTTCACCCGAGTCAAGGGAGGCGACGTAGGCTCCCTGCCGGCCGTGCTCGGCCTGGTCGTCCTCTTCGCGATCTTCAGCATCATGCGGCCGGAGACCTTCTTCTCCATCTTCAACTTCGCCAACCTGCTCAACCAGTCCGCGGCGATCATCGTGCTGGCGATGGGCCTGGTGTTCGTGCTGCTCCTCGGCGAGATCGACCTCTCTGCGGGGTTCACCGCTGGCACGTCGGCCGCCGTTCTGGCCGTCGCTCTGGCCTCCTGGGGATTCCCGTGGCCGCTGGCACTGCTCGCGGGCCTGCTCACCGGCACCGTGATCGGCCTGTTCATCGGCACCCTCGTCGCACGACTGGGCATTCCGTCGTTCGTCGTCACGCTGGCCATGTTCCTCGCGCTCCAGGGCGTCATGCTGCTCATCATCGGAGAGGGCGGCACGATCCGGCTGCGCAGCGACTTCCTCGTCGCGATCATGAACCAGAACATGCCGCTGTGGGCGGGTTGGGTCCTGTGGGCGCTGATCGTCGTGGGCTACGCCTGGACGGCCTGGCGCGCCATCAGCGGCCGCCGCAAGGCCGGACTCAAGGCGACGGCGACCTCTGTCTGGGCAGCGAAGACCGTCGTGCTCGCAGTCATCTTCGGTGTGGTCGTCTTCCTGCTCAATCAGGAGCGTCAGATCATGCGTCCGGGCAAGGAGGCGTGCCCGGTCGACGGTGAGGCGCCGCTCGGATGCATCCCGGTGATCCAGGGCGTTCCGTGGGTCGTGCTGGTGATCCTCGTGCTGGTCGTCGGTCTCACCTTTGTGCTCGGGCGCACCCCGTTCGGTCGGCACGTCTACGCGGTCGGTGGCAACGCCGAGGCGTCCCGTCGCGCCGGCATCAACGTGAAGATGATCAAGGTGTACTGCTTCATGATCGGCTCGACCCTCGCCGCGGTCGCTGGCGTGCTTCTCGCGTCCCGTGACAACTCGGTGTCGCCCACCACCGGTGGTGCTCAGACGCTGCTGTTCGCCGTGGGCGCTGCCGTCATCGGTGGCACCAGCCTCTTCGGCGGCAAGGGCCGCGTGATGGATGCCGTCATCGGTGGTCTGGTCATCGCGGTGATCGCCAATGGCCTGCCGCTGATCACGCAGCAGTCCGGGATCCAGTTCGTGGTCACCGGTTTCGTGCTCCTCATCGCCGCTAGTGTGGATGCCATTTCCCGCATGCGGGCGGCAGCGGGATAGCGACGAACGAGAGAGGACCGACCGTGACGCGCACAGCGTCGACGCAGGACGACCTGAGAAGACTCAACCGGGCTCGCCTGCTGCGTCATCTGCACGAGCGAGGCGCCGCCCGGCGATCCGACCTGGTCGCGGTGAGTGGCCTCAACCGGAGCACCGTGGGCGTCGTGGTGTCCGAGCTCTCTGAGGCGGGCCTCGTGGCTGAGGCCGCGGGAGCCCCCGGTCAGGTGGGGCGTCCATCGCTGGTGGTTGCCCCCCTGGAGACCTCGGCCGTGGTCGTCGCCTTCGATCTGCGCGTCGACTGCACGATCGTCGCGCTGGTCGGCCTCGGCGGTCAGGAGCTGTGGCGACGGGAGCAGCGGCACAAGCGCGCGAAGTACACCCCGGCCTCCGCGGTCAAGAACGTCGTGTCACTCACCCGACAGGCGCTGGAGCATGCTCCCGACGATGCCGTCTGGGTGGGCGTCGGCATCGGTGTGCCCGGTGTGATCGATCACAGCGATGGACTCGTAAGGCTGGCTCCCAACCTCGGTTGGTCCGATGTTCCCTTCGGGACGCTGGTACGCGCGGCGCTCCTCGAGGAGTTCGGTGATGCCCCGTTCATCTCGATCGGCAACGATGCGGATCTCGGAGCGGTAGCGGAGCATGTGCGTGGTGTCGGCGCCGACCACAGCAACCTCATCTACCTGTCCGGCGAGGTGGGCATCGGTGGCGGCGTGATCATCGACAATCGCCCCATGCTCGGTGCCGGTGGGTTCGGTGGCGAGGTCGGGCACATGGTGGTGCATCCCGGCGGAAGCCCCTGTCGGTGTGGAGCGGTCGGTTGCTGGGAGACCGAGATCGGCAGTGATGCACTCGTTCGGGCCGTCGACCACGCCGGTGGTGCGGAGACCATCGAGGACGTCATCGCAGCAGCGGTCGCCGGACAGCCCCGAGCCCGGGCCGCGGTCGACGAAGCCGGCGACTGGCTCGGGCTGGGCCTCGCGAACCTCGTCAACCTGTTCAATCCCGAGGTGATCGTCCTCGGAGGCCACCTGCGCCTGCTCCTGCCGATGGTCAAGGAGCAGGTCCGCGAACGGGTGAGCCATGCACTCCCCGCCGCGCGTGACCAGGTGCGACTGGAGATCCCGGCGCTGGATGACGACAGCACGCTGATCGGCGCGGCGGAGATGGCCTTCGAGCGGCTGCTGGCCGACCCTCTGACCGTCGTCGCGGAGCCGTACGAGGCGACCGCTTCCTGACCCGAAGGGTGCCGACGTGATCGACATCGCGGTGCATGACGTCGGTCTCACCATCGACCCTGAGCACGGGGCACGCGCTGTCTCCTGGCGCATCGGGGGCCACGAGCTGCTGCACCGTCAGGGCGACGACCCGGTCGAGTACGGGATGTATCCGATGGCTCCGTGGGCCGGACGAGTGCGAGGCAACGAGGTCACCGGCCTCGGCGGCCCACACCCGCTGCCGGAGACCTACGGTGGATGGGCACTCCATGGCACGCTCCTCAGCCGGCCACTCGATGTGGTGAGTCGAGTGGATGAGTCCCAGAGGCAGCAGGTCGTGCTGGCGACGTCTCATCACCCGGAGTGGCCGTGGCCGTTGACCGTGCGGGTCTCGTGGACGCTCGAGGTCGGGCGGCTCACGACGGAGATCGAGGTCGAGAGCTCCGAGGACGGCGCCCCCTGCGTGGTCGGCTGGCACCCGTGGTTCCGTCGCGAGATCGAAGGTCACGTGGGGCAGTGGTGGCTCGACGAGCCGCGCCTCCTCCGCCGGGGCGATGACGCCCTTCCGGTCGAGTTGGCGGACGATGCCGGCGCTGGGCCGTTCGACGACGCCTTCTGGGTGCCCTCCGGTCGAGCGACCATCCGATGGCCACGGTGGCTGGCCATTGACGTGGCCACGGACGGATCCTGGTTCGTGGTCTACGACGAGCGTCCGGAGGCCATCTGCCTCGAGCCGCAGTCGGGTCCTCCCGATGGGCTGGCCGACCGCCCCTGGCACACCGTCGACCGTCTTGCCGCCGACCTTCCCCGGTCGTGGCGCACGACATGGACTATGCGTGACCTGCGGGAGGGTCGAGGGTGACCGTCGTGCCCGTCGCCCCTGCGGTGCGCGCAGCATCCATGACGCGCATCGACTCGATGACGTCGGAGATCAGGACCGGCGGTGCCTGCTCCCCGCGGACTGCGGCGGCCACTGCGCGGTAGAACTCCGGCCATGCCCCCGGCTCCATGGGCACCCGGGTCTCGGTGACGACGCTGTCGTCGTCGAACACCCGAAGCGTGGCGTCGGTGCCGGCGGGCTCGACGCCCCACTCCGGCCCCGGCAGCGTGCCGGTGCGCAGCACCGCCTCCTGGGTGTCGGTCGCATGGACGCGGAAGCCGCCGTGGGTGCCGAGCAGAGTCATGCGCGGATCACCGAACGCCGCCACCTGGCTGACGGTCACCACGCTGATCGCGCCGGAGTCGTGGGTCAGCAGCAGCACGACGTCGTCGTCCGTCGGATCCAGCGGACGGACCGAGCGCACGGATGCTGACACCCGGGTGACCGGGCCCATCAGGGCGAGGGCCTGGTCGATGGCATGGGCGCCGAGGTCGTAGAGCATGCCGCCGAGGTCGGCCGGGTCGGCGGACTCGCGCCAGCCGACCTTCGGGACGACGCGCATCCGGTCGATGTGGGAGTCGAATCGGTGGATCATGCCCAGCACACCGCTGTGAGCGGCCTTGGACGCGGTGAGGAAGTCGCTGTCCCAGCGGCGGTTCTGGAACGGGATGAGCAGGCGCTCCTTCTCCTCGGCCAGCGCGGCGAGGTCGGCGGCCTCCTGCGCACTCGCGGCGACGGGCTTGTCGAGGACCACGTGGGCGCCAGCGGTGAGGGCCTGGCGGGTGTAGGGCACATGGGTGACGTTAGGTGTCGCGACGACGACGAGATCGAATCCGTGCGCGAGGGCCTCGTCGAGCGACGCGTAGACCTGTGCCTCGGGGTGCTGCTCGCGTGCCTGGATCGTGCGCTCGGCGTTGGAGGTCACGATGCCGTCGAGGGACAGGCCGGATGTGACCTCGATCAGCGGTGCGTGGAAGACCCGGCCGGCGAGGCCGTACCCGACGAGCAGGACGGAGATGCGCTCACTCATGGGGAGAGTCAACCACCCGGCGGTGGGGCTGTGTTCGAAGCGGGTAAGGGCAGGTTTGGCGGTGCCGATGTTCGGGTATCCCCATGTTGATCCGCCGGACACCTCGGCGGACGTCGTACCGCCGAAGACCTCGGCGGATGGGGGACGAGACAAGGAGGAAGACATGAAGCGCATGACGACAGGAATCGCAGCGCTGGGCGGCACGGTGACCCTGATGGCCGCGGGTGTCCTCACGGCAGCACCGTCGAGCGCGCACGGCTACGTGAATGGCCCCGAGAGCAGGTCCTACCTGTGCAAGGTCGGGGTGAACACCGACTGCGGCGGCGTGCAGTACGAGCCGCAGAGCCTGGAGTACCTGAAGGGCTTCCCGGAGGCCGGTCCGGCCGACGGGCAGATCGCGTCGGCGGGCGGACAGTTCGGCGGGAAGCTCGATGAGCAGACGGCTGACCGATGGGCCAAGACCGACATCGTCACCGGCCCGATGCTGTTCGACTGGACCTACACGGCGCCCCACAGCACGTCGAAGTGGCACTACTACATGACCAAGGAGGGCTGGGATCCCAACAGCCCCCTCGACCGGGCCGACCTCGAGCTCATCGGCGAGGTCCAGCACGACGGCAGCAAGGCCAGCACCAACCCGGACCACATCATCGATATCCCGGCGGACCGCTCGGGCTATCACGTGATCCTCGCGGTCTGGGATGTCGCCGACACCGTCAACGCGTTCTACAACGTCATCGACGTGAACGTGATCGGCTCCGGCGATGTCGACACGACGGCACCGGCCGTGCCGTCCGGCCTGATGGTCCACGGCGCCACCAGCAGCTCGGTCGAGCTGATGTGGGCCGCAGCGGCCGACGATCAGCCCGGCGACGTCACCTACGCGGTCTACCGCGATGGGGAGCGGATCGCCGACACCGCGGCCACGTCCTTCATCGACGAGGGCCTGACCCCCGACAGCGCGTACCTCTACCAGGTCGTGGCCATCGATCGGGCCGGCAATGCCTCGGCTCCCAGCTCAGGTCTGGTCGCCCGCACTGCTGCGGCTCCGGTGGACGACGTCACCGCGCCGAGCGCCCCGCAGTACCTGCACTCCATGGGGCAGACCGCGGATTCGGTGCAGCTCATGTGGAACGCCGCGACGGACGATGTCGGGGTCGTCGAGTACCGCGTGTACCGCGATGGCGGCCTCATCGGCTCGACAGGAATGACGATGCTGACGGACGCGGGCCTGGCAGCCGGAACCACGTACGCGTACACGGTCGCCGCTGTCGATGCTGAGGGCAACGAGTCGGCGCTGAGCAACGTGCTGTCGGTGACGATGGATGCGGCGCCCGAACCCGATCCGGCACCCGAGCCTGAGCCCGCGCCGGTGGACGGCACCTGGGACTCCCGTGGCACCTACGCCGCCGGTGATCAGGTGACCTACCAGGGGGTGACCTACGTGGCCGTGCAGTCGCACACGGGTGTGGGCGATCCGAACTGGATCCACGCACTGTCGCTGTGGCAGCCGGTCGCGGATGCGCCGGTGACGCCTGAGCCGACGCCGGAGCCCGTCACTCCGGAGCCCGGTGCGGGAGCGTCTGAGTGGTCCGCCACCGGCAGTTACGCGACCGGTGACCGCGTGACCTTCGATGGTGTGACCTACGAGGCCGTGCAGTCGCACACCGGCAACGGTGATCCGAACTGGATCCACGCACCGTCGCTGTGGCGCGCAGTGGGGTAGTCGGCTAGTCCTCGAACCACCGCGGTGAGCCCGTGCGTGCAGGGAACAGGCGTTCGCGCCAGATGACCATGCGCGGCTCACCGCGGTGATTCGCGTCCAGGGCCCGGCCGAGCGCGGCGCTGATGCCGCTGACGTCGGGCACCTCCTCCACCGTGATGCCGAACGCGGCACCGAGGCTGGTCCACTCCGGGGTCACGAGGTCGACACCGCGCTCGGGATGGCCGTAGACCTGCTGGTCGAACCGCAGCATCCCGTAGCCGCCGTCGTCGACGATGAGCAGCGTGATCGGCAGGGACTCCTGGGCGTAGGTGGCGAGCTCGCCGAGCGCGAACATCGGGCCGCCGTCGCCGCAGATGGCCAGGGTCGGGATCCCTGCTGACGCGGGCCCGATCGCGGCGGGCAGGGCGTAGCCGAGGGTGCCCCAGCCGACCGGGTACTGCAGGCGACGCGGTCGCGGCTGAGAGCTGTAGCCGCCGTACCAGTAGGCGCCGACCGCCATATCGCAGATCGTGGCGCCCTCGGCCGGCCAGCCGGCCTCGATCTGCTCGACGAAGGCGACGGCCGATGCGGTCCGCGGGTCAGCGGCCAGTCTCGCCATCACCGTGGCGCGGGTGCCGGAGACGTCGACCCATGGCTCGCGTGGGCTGACACCGGTGTCATCGAGGGCCTGCTCGAGATCGGTGAGCGTGCTGGCGACATCGGCGCTGATCAGGCAGTCCCAGTCGACGGTCTCGGTGATCATGCTGCCGAGCGTCACCGCGGCTCGTCGCTCGGGCATAGCCATGCGCCAGTTCTTGGTGTTCATGCCGTCGAAGGACGATCCGAGGACGAGCAGCAGGTCGGCATCCCCGAGCAGGGCACCCACCTCAGGCTCGTGGACCGGCACATCCACCAGCAGCGGATCACCGGCCATGAGGCCTCGTCCGGCATAGCTCGTCACCACGGGAGCGCCGAGGCGGTGGGCGAGTGATGACAGGGCGTCATCCGCATCAGCGGCGACGACACCGCCGCCGGCCCAGATGATCACGCGCGGCGAGGTGGAGATGAGCTCGGCGAGCACCGACACCTCGTGCGGGTCGGGAGTGGGCGCCGGGAGCCGGGGGATGTGCGGAATGGGAGCTGTCCACGGCTCACCGAGCACGTCGGTCGGGATGCCGATGTAACTGCCGGTGGCCGGCGGACCCCAGGCGTCGCGGAGGGCGAGGACTGCCGAGGCCATGGCGTCCTGTCGGGTCCGTGCTCGTCGGGCCGGGGCGCCGAAAGCCTCGAACATCGCGCCCTGATCGGCCATCTCGTGCAGGATCCCGCGCGGGCCGCCGGTCGACCGGAGCCCGTAGTTGACCTCACTCGCGAAGGCCAGCACGGGAGATCCGCTCACGTACGCCTCACCGAATGCTGCGACCGCATTCGCGGCGCCGGGCCCACTGGTCAGCAGTGCGGCGGAGAGTTCGCCGGTGGCGCGGTAGAGGCCGTCGGAGGCGTAGGCCGCGGCCTGCTCATGGCGCACGCCGATGATGCGGGGGAGATCGTCACCGTCCGCGTCCCAGAACGGCAGGTTGTGGACGCCCGGGATGCCGAACGTGCGGCGGACGCCGTGCCGGCCCAGGAGCTCGAGGATGGCCGAGGCGACCGTGGGGCCGGAGGGCATCAGGCCCGCGCCTCGAACATCCCGAGGAGGGCGGCGATGCCGAGCACGCTGCGCGGTTCGTAGGCCGCGCGCCACAGGCCCCCGTGGTTGGCCGCCTGGGCGAACAGGTCCATCGGATTGGCCAGCTCGGTGGCCGGGTTGGCGGCGGCCGCCGGGTTGCGGAGGTCGTGCACCAGCAGCGCGGCCATGAGTGTGGTCGAGGTGGCCGGCTCGAACACCTCGACGCCGAACCTTCCGGCGCCGGCATAGGCCGCGGACAGGGCCCGGTTCTTGACGACCGATGCCGTCCGGGTCGCGGGTGCGAGGTTGAGCGACACCGGAATGCCATCGGCTCGGGCGACAAGCGCGCGCCAGCGCTGAAGCCGCTTGGCGAGGGCGTAGTTGGGACCCTGCTGCGGCACGAGCGAGTCGTTCAGTCCGAACACCACACCATCGTCCGCCGTGTAGGTACGGGGGTAGTTCGGCTCGAACTGCTTCAGCAGGCGCAGTGGCGTCTGGAACAGGCCCCCGATGCCGCGGGACTCCCATCGTCGCCGGGACTCCTCCACCGCGGCGAGCGGCACCATGAACACGTCGGTCGGGGTGGCCAGGTAGGCGAGGGTGATGTCATCGCGTGACGAGGTGAGCTCGGTGACGAGGGCCTCGGAGGCCATCGACAGCAGCACGTGTGCGGCGCCGTCGGCGTATGCGTAGGTGCCGAGGACAAACGGCTGGTCGATCTCGCGCAGCCAGGTGAGGATCTCGGGCGTCTGGCGCAGGAGGTCTGCTCCGGCTCCGTCGGCCACGGTGAGGTCATCCTCGGGATGGACCTGACCACCGACGACGAACGGCGGCTGCCCCTCGGCATCGAGTCCGACGGGGATGCGCAGGGATCCGGCGGTGTTGCGGGTCGTGGCGATGAGTCGCTGCCAGATCTCCGGCCGAGGGAGATCGACCCCATGGACCTTGGCCCCCCAGCGCAGGAGCGATCGCGTCGGTGCGAGCTCCGCGCCCGCGCCCAGCACGGCGATGTCGACGTCGCGCAGGTCCATCCAGTCCGGGTTCGCGATCAGCAGGTCGATGGCCTCGCCGAAGCCGGGCTCCGCGATGCCCTTGGCGATCCACGTCTCCACCTGACGGCGGAGGTCATCACCGAACAGGCGGCGCCCCTTGTAGGGCAGGGTGAGCTCCTGCTCGCGCTGGGCGACACCCTGAACGGTGACGCTGCCGAACCGGGGCGCGGTCCAGCGGCGCATCGCCTCCGACAGGGGCAGCTGCTCGCCGTCACGGGCGAAGACGAAGCGACGATGCGCGGACGCAAGGCCGTCGCGAGACACCGCCAGCGCGGCATCGCCGTCGAGCGCCGATGCCAGCGAGATCTCGCGCAGTGGGCCGATGTAGCCGTCGCGCCAGTCGGAGGTGTGCTCGATGTGGGCGGCGATGGCGGGGTCGACGTTGCGGACGCAGTCGGCGAAGACCGCGCGGCCGGTCGCGCTCGTACTGCGTCGTCCGTCGCCGCCCTCGGGGAAGGCGACGCCCTCCACTGAAGTGCCGACCGGGTCCGCCATGGACGGAGATTAGCAATCACCCGGCGGCGTCCCTGACACACTGGTGATGTGACATCGACGACCCGCGAACTGCCGCTCGAGGGGATCGTCGTCGTGTCGGTCGAGCAGGCCGTCGCCGCGCCGTTCGCAGCACGGCAGTTGGCGGATCTCGGGGCCGTCGTCATCAAGGTGGAGCCGCCGCGCGGCGACCTCGCTCGACACTACGACGCTGCGATGTCCGGGCAGTCGGTGAACTTCGTGTGGACCAATCGCGGCAAGCAGTCCGTGGTGCTGGATCTCAAGACCGAGCGCGGCCGGCTCGATGCGCTGATCGCCGGGGCCGATGTCTTCCTGCACAACCTCGCCCCGGATGCGGCGCGGCGTGCCGGTCTGGAGCCCGAGGCCCTCGTCGAGCGGCACCCGTCTCTCGTCGCGTGCGCCATCTCGGGGTACGGGCCCGATGGCCCGCGCTCCGATGACAAGGCCTACGACCTCGCTGTGCAGGCCGAGGCGGGTGCCTTCTCGGTCACGGGCAACGAGGAGATGAGCAAGGTGGGCTTCTCCGCGGCCGACATCGCCGCGGGCATGTACGCCCTGTCGGGGATCCTCGCGGCGTTGGTGCGACGTGAGCGGATGGGCATCGGTGGTGTGGTCGAGGTGTCGATGCTCGACAGCCTCACGGAATGGATGTCCGCCCCGCTGTACGGCGCCGTGTACGGCGGAGGTCAGGCTCCGCGCACCGGACGTCGACACCATCTGATCGCGCCGTACGGCACCTTCCCCCTGTCAGACGGATCCTCGGTGCTCATCGCCGTGCAGACCGATGCCGACTGGGTCGTGCTGGCGCGTGACGTTCTGGGTGATCCCGAGCTCGTCGCAGATGCGCGGTTCACCAGCAATCCCCAGCGCACGGAGCATGTGGTCGAACTCGAGGCCGCGATCGTCGCGGATCTCGCCCAGTTGGATGCGGATGACGTGCGTCAGCGGCTCGTCGTCCATCGCATCGCGCATGCATCGGTGAACGACCTCGACGGAGTGTGGAACCACGAGCAACTGCGCGCGCGGGGCCGGTTCATCCAGAGCCAGACGCCGACAGGTCCGGTCGAGGTCCTGGCGTCGGCGTTGCAGGTGGACGGCCGTGTCGCAGGTGATGGGGCCGTGCCTGCGCTGGGTGAGCACGACCCGGAGGTGGTGGCGGCCGTGATGCGCTCAGGTGCGGTAGCGCTCGGCGAGGTAGACGCCGGTGAGGACGACCAACGCACCGACCACCTGAACGGGTGAGAGAACCTCACCGAGGGCCAGCCATGCGATGAGGGCCGCGATGAGCGGCTCGGTCATGCCGAAGACCGAGGCCTGCGACGCACGGATGTGGTGCAGTGACATCACGATCAGCCAGAACGGCGCGACGGTTCCGAGGATGACCATGGAGGCGACGAGCCACCAGATCGGGACATCCGGGCCGTCCACCCCGAGGGGCTGGCCGCTGCCGGTCAGCTCGTCCCAGGGGAACGTCCACCACGGTTTGACGATGACCCAGAACAGCGTGGCGGCGCCGAAGCCCCACATCGTCATGGACACGGCATCGCGTGGTTCGGGTCGCTGCACCTGCGCGTCGCCGGTGAGGAAGTAGATCGCGAGGGCGGCCGCTGCGCCGAAGGCGGCAGCGACGCCGAGCGGATCGAGCGTGAAGCCCTTCCAGATCTCGGCCACCATCGCCAGACCGACCAATGCGATGACCAGGCCCAGCCACACGATGCGTGGTGTCTGATGGCGCAGGCCGAAGTGGAACCACAGGGCCACCATGATCGGCGCGGTGAACTCGATCAGCAGGGCGATGCCGACAGGGAGAGTCTCCAGGGCCAGGAAGTACAGGTACTGCGTCATGGCCACGCCGAGGACGCCGTAGGCGAGGAGGATCCAGACCTCGTCCTTGCGGATCCGCAGCGCGCGCGGTCGCGTCACGGCGACGAAGACGAAGAGGATTCCGAAGGCGAGGGTGACGCGCAGTTGAGACAGGTACGTGGAGTCGATGCCGGTGAGCAGGATGGCCTTGGAGACCGTGCCGTTGATCGCGAAGAGGGTCGCCGCCAGCAGGTAGAGCGAGTAGCCGAGCAGAGGGCGGGTGGTGCGTCCGGGCGCTACTCCGGGGATCGGCTCAGCGAGATCGCTCACGTACGGAGCGCGGCGTCGTACACCGCGATCGTCTGGTTCGCGATGGCATCCCATCCGAACTCGCTGACCGCGCGCAGGCGGCCGGCGGCACCCATGAGCCGGGCCCGCTCGGGATCGGCCGCGACGGAGTTCACGGCGTCGGCGAAGGCATGCTCGAAAGCCCGCGGCTCGTCGGCGTCATACGGCACGAGCACGCCGGTCTCACCGTCGACCACGACCTCGGGGATGCCGCCGACAGCGGAGGCCACCACGGCCGTCTCGCATGCCATGGCCTCGAGGTTGACGATGCCGAGCGGCTCGTAGATCGATGGGCAGGCGAACACGAGAGCGTGGGTGAAGAGCTGGATGAGCCGGGTGCGGTCCACCTGCTCCTCGATCCACACCACGCTGTCGTCGCCCCGCTCCTCGCGCAGGCGGGCGACCGCTGCGGCCGTCTCCTCGCCGATCTCCGGGGTGTCCGGTGATGAGGCGCACAGGACCAGCTGGACGTCGTCGTCGAAGCGGCGGGCGGCGTTGATGAGATGCACGATGCCCTTCTGCCGGGTGATGCGGCCGACGAAGAGGGCGTACGGGCGGCGGATGCCGAACTCCTCGATGGCCGAGGTGTCCGGGTCGGGTCGGTAGACCGTGGTGTCGATGCCGTTGTGCACGACGTCGACCTTGTCCGGGTCGACGTCCGGGTAGGCGGAGAGCACATCAGCGCGCATGCCGTGGCTCACGGCGATGATGCGGGCGGCACCCTCGTAGGCGGTTCGCTCGACCCACGAGGAGACGCGGTAGCCGCCGCCGAGCTGCTCCTCCTTCCATGGGCGCAGGGGCTCCAGGGAGTGCGCGGTCAGGACGTGGGGAACGCCGTGGAGGAGGGCGCCGATGTGCCCGGCGAGGTTCGCGTACCAGGTGTGGGAGTGCAGGAGGTCGACTCCGCTGGTGGCGGCGACCATCTCGAGGTCGACGCCGAGGGTCTGGATCGCGGGGTTGGCGTCGGTGAGGGACGGGGGCACCGGGTGGGCGTCAGCGTCGGTGCGGGGGGCGCCGAAGCAGTGGACGTCCACCTCGATCTTCCGGCGGAGTTCAGCGACGAGGTGCTCGACATGAACGCCCGCACCGCCGTAGATGTCCGGCGGCCATTCCTTGGTCAGCATCCCCACGCGCACAAACGGAGCCTAGCGTTCACCTCAAGGCCCTACGTGCGCACGGTGGGGCGGCTAGGGTGCGCAGTGTGAGCAGCGATCCGCACGTGCTGTCGATGGTCCTTGCCGGGGGTGAAGGCAAGCGGCTCATGCCGCTGACGGCGGATCGGGCCAAGCCTGCCGTCCCCTTCGGCGGCTCCTACCGCCTTGTCGACTTCGTCCTGTCGAACCTCATCAACGCGGGCCTGCGGCGCGTCTGTGTGCTGACCCAGTACAAGTCGCACAGTCTGGACCGTCACATCACGCAGACGTGGCGGATGCCGACCCTGCTCGGTGACTACGTGACCCCGGTTCCGGCTCAGCAGCGCCTCGGGCCGCGCTGGTACACGGGCAGTGCCGATGCGATCTTCCAGAGCCTGAACCTCGTGTACGACGAGCAGCCGGACTACGTCGTCGTCTTCGGCGCCGACCACGTGTACCGCATGGATCCGATGCAGATGATCCAGGCGCACATCGACAGCGGTGCCGGAGTCACGGTGGCGGGCATCCGGATGCCGAAGTCGATCTCGCATCAGTTCGGCGTGATCCAGGCCGCGCCGGATGGCCGGAAGATCTCCCAGTTCCTGGAGAAGCCGGCGGATCCGCCGACCATTCCCGGTGACGACGAGCACTGCTATGTGTCCATGGGCAACTACGTGTTCAGCACGGACGTGCTGCTCGAGGCACTCATGGCGGATGCGGCCGACCCCGCGTCGGTGCATGACATGGGCGGCAACATCATCCCGATGCTGACCGAGCAGGGCGTCGCCGAGGTGTACGACTTCGCGGCGAACGTCGTCCCCGGTGCGACCGAGCGCGACGCCGGCTACTGGCGTGACGTCGGTACCCTCGACAGCTACCACGATGCGCACATGGACCTGGTGTCAGTGCACCCGATCTTCAATCTCTACAACCGGCGCTGGCCGATCCTGTCGAACCTGCCGCCGCTCCCGCCGGCGAAGTTCGTCGAGGGCGGCAACGCCCACGAGTCGATGGTGGGCGCCGGCACGATCGTGTCGGGGGCGCACGTGCGCACATCGGTGCTGGCGAGCAACGTGTTCGTCGATGCGGGCGCGTACGTCGAGGGCAGCGTGATCATGCCGGGCGTGAAGATCGGCCGCAATGCGGTGGTGCGGCACGCGATCCTGGACAAGAACGTGGAGGTCCCGGACGGTGCGCAGATCGGCGTGGATCTGGATCGCGACCGGGAGCTGTACACGGTGAGCGACGGCGGCGTGGTCTGCCTGGGCAAGGGCGTCACCGCCCAACCCTGACCCCCCGTCCCCTCACCCTCTCGCCGAGTGGCTGCGGGGCGCGCGAGTGGCTGCGGGGCGCGCGAGTGGCTGCGGGGCGCGCGAGTGGCTGCGGGGCGCGCGAGTGGCTGCGGGGCGCGCTATGCCGCACGCTCGCGCAACAGCCAATCGAGCTTTTCTACGACCCTTCCAAAGTCCGATAAGTCTTCCTTCGTGACCACGATGATGACCCAGCCAGCATCGCGCAGGAGCCTGCGCCGCCACTGGTCGTAGGCGTGGCGGTCGGGTCCGTGGAAGTCGACTCCGTCGTACTCGAGCGCCACACGCTCGCGGAGCCAGGCCATGTCCAAGCGGAACCGATTCCCTCCGATCGTGACAGTGGGATTGCACTCGGGCATCGCGATGCCAGCTATGTGCAGGAAGGCGCGGACCCACGATTCCGCCGGGGACTCAGCACGTGAGTCAAGGATCTCAAGGGCTTTGCGGGCAAGCCGCACGCCCCGTCGGCCCTTGGCCCAGACCGTCATCGCTGCCAGATCCTGGGCACTGGCGAGTCCCGCACGGCAGAGGGCATCACCCATGGCGACAACGTCGGCCCATCTGACGAGAGCTGCACAATCGACCCACGTGCGGGCCGGCGTGGTGATGGGGATTCCATCTAGGAGGGTGACGTGATCGTCAGGGAGTTCCAGTCGGCGTCCGCGCGTGCCCCGAGACTGCAGTCGGTTGCCATTGCGGACGGTGGCAACTGCGCACGCCTGAGCATCGACCTCCAGGCCGAAGCCACTGGGCACCACCATGGACCAGAGATGCGCTGCGGTCAGATCGCACGCGAAAGCGGGGCGCCCCGCCGCTTCTATCAGCGCGCGCGTGGTCAGCGCGTGAGTGAGCGCACGTTCGCCGGACACTCGAATCCCGCGAGCAGGTGTAGTCCAGCCCTCTGCGCCCACGGGGATGCGGCCGACGGCTGTTCCATCGCGATGTGAATGAAGAATTTCCATCCCGTCATAACAGGGCCGAGAGTGCGCCTTGACCAGAGGCAATCGCTGGCCTGTGGACGGCGCATCGCTGTCCACAGGCCGTTCGTGCGCCGCGTAGCCGTTCGTGCGCCGCGTAGCCGTTCGTGCGCCGCGTAGCCGTTCGTGCGCCGCGTAGCCGTTCGTGCGCCGCGTAGCCGTTCGCGGTCAGGGTTTGGGGATGACGTGGCGTTCGATCTCGACGGCCCGCAGGCTCCCATCCGGCGCCACGTCGCGATGGAACACGATGAACCCACCGGGAGACAGGCGCGGGTCGAGCACGTCGCGCCACCGCTCCTCCGCCGGGTCGACCCCGAGGGCACGCGCAGCCGCCCCGATGACCGTCGCCAGCACCGGTCGGTGCGAGCACACCACGGTCGCAGCCGCCTGCTGGGTCAGTTCCGCGATCCGGGCATCCGCCGCCGCCGGGTCCTCGCGGTGCGCCTCCTCGGTCAGCACGGTCTCGGTCGCCACCGTCGCGTCGATGCTCTTCGCGAATCGGGCGACGGTGTCGTGGCACCGTCGGGACGGGCTCGACCGCACCTCCGTCACCCCGAAGGCGTCCAGGATCGGCACCAGGGCCTTCGACTGCGATCGCCCCTGCCCGCTCAGCGGACGTTCCGCATCGACCTTGCCGTCGAAGTCAGAGCGCTTGAGCGCCTTGGTGTGTCTCAGCAGGATCAACGGCGAGGTGTCGGGCAGCAGGGCGGCCCGTGCGACGAGGTCCACCTCCGACGGATACGTCAGCCGATGCGGAGCCTCGGTCACGGGCAGCCACAGCACCTCGTCGACTTCATCATCCGGGGCGAAACCGTTCTCCTCGCGGACCCTCGCCTTCCAGTAGTGCACGACCTTCGGGCGCCCGTCCACGCTGTACGACTGCAGGGGCAGCGGTGCCTGCAGCAACGGCCAGTAGCCGGTCTCCTCGTCGCACTCACGCAGTGCCGCAGACAGCACGTGCTCGCCCGCATCCAGTTTGCCCTTGGGCAGCGACCAGTCCTGTCGCCCGGGCCGATGCACGAGGACGAACTCCTGCCCCTCGTCCGTGTCGCGCAGCAGCACCACACCGGCGGCGCGGATCATGCTCGACGACGCCACCTCAGGCCACCCCTGCAGCCCGAGCCCGCTCCCGCGCTCCGTCCCACAGCTTGCGGAAGCGTCGACGGTCGCGCATCTCCACCGCGGTCTCATACTCGTGCAGCAGGCCGAGGGAGAGCCCGGCCAGACCATCCGCCGCCGGTGTGGCCGCCACCTCGCGGATGACCTCCTGCGCCACGTAGGCGTCCTGATGGTCGCCGAGCATCTCGGTGACCTCGGCGAGGCTCTTGGCGAGCTGCCGCATCTTCTTGCCGAAGACCTCGGACACCGACTCCGCGGCGTAACGGGCGCGCTTCGCCCTGATGCGTGCCTCGTGCCAGGGCTCGCTGGCCCCCTGCATCGACAGCGCGGCGACGGCGCGCTCGAGTCGACGCCATGACTTCGCGACGAGCGGGAGGAGAGCCTCCTCGCAGGACGCATAGGCGGCATCCGTGACGGGGGGACGCACCGCAGCGATCATCAGATCGTCGATCAGCTGCTGATGCCGGTCACTGCGCAGAGCCGCGAGGGCGCTCGAGCGGGCCGCGGTGATGCGGGCCTCGAGGAAGGGGTCGATCACCGCACGGCAGCGGGCAGTGTCGTCGGGATGGGCAAGGTGTCCGGCGTGCTCGTCGAGCCGCTCGACCATCACCTCGGTGTCGCGGATGGCCCCGAGTTCGTTCGCGATCCACCGCAGCTCGTCCTTCAGGTGGTTGGCCTCCTGCACCTCGAGCAGGGGGGCGAAGGTCGACAGGGAACTGCGCAGCCGGCGGGCCGAGACGCGCATCTGGTGCACCGAGTCAGGCAGGTCCCGGCGCACACCGATGTCGGCCATGATCAGGGCACGGACGTGCTGGGAGAAGGACGCCCGAATCGCGTCGACGGCCAGACCGGTCGGATCGGGGAAGGGCACCTCCGGAACGTCCGGGGGCTCGGCGGTGCGGGGACCGAGGGCACTGGCGGCCTTGCTGACCGAACTGGGCTCTGCACCGTGGGACAGCAGCAGGTCCGAGACGTGCGCGGTGATCTCCTGCGCGCTCGCGTCATCGGGCACGAGGGTCTCTACCTCCACCTCGCGGAAGACGCTGACGATGCGGCCCTCGTGCGACACCGTCACGAGGTCATCGACGACCTCGACGAGTGGTGTGCCGTCTTCACCGGAGAGCACCGTGGGCGTGCGCTCGGTCCGCAGGACGATGACGGGCTCGAGTGGCAGCTCGTGGATGAGGGGTGCGACGACCTGGACAAGGGCGCCGGGCACCGAGCCGATCTCCCCGGCCTCCAGGGGGACGTGCATCTCATCGCGGGTGGTGCCATCGGCACCGGCCACGGGCAGCTTCATGTGCCAGCCCTGATCACCACCCCCCTCGCGTCGCCGCAGCGTGATGCCCCAGCGGAACAGGGAGAGCTCTGCGGTGTCGTGATAGACGGCGGCCATCTCGAAGGGAGGCGAGGTCTCAACGCGCGGCGCGACGCCGGCGAGGTCGGGCATCTCGAAGAGCCCGTGCACCCGGAACTTGCGCTCCACCTCGCGGTGGGTGGTGGCACCGGTCACGGGGCGAAGCCCCGCTTGCGCTTGATGTCGATCAACGTCTCCTGGTAATCGCGCAGGTGGTTGCCGTCGGCGTCGTACAGGCGGCGGATCCACGTGCCGTCCGGCTGGAGGTCCCATGCTGAGGTCTCGGGATCGAAGGCCATGTCGAACAGCGCCTCCAGATCGGCGATCTGTTCGGGGTCGACGAGGCTGACCAGCGTCTCGACGCGGCGGTCGAGGTTGCGGTGCATCAGGTCCGCAGAGCCGATCCAGGCCTCTCGATTGCCGCCGTTCTCGAAGGTGAACACCCGTGAGTGCTCGAGGAAGCGGCCGAGGATGCTGACCACGCGGATGTTCTCGCTCAGGCCCGGCACGCCCGGCCGCACCGCGCAGATGCCGCGGACCCAGATGTCGATCGGGACACCTGCCTGACTCGCCCGGTAGAGGGCGTCGATCGTGCCCTCATCGACGATCGAGTTGCACTTGAACCGGATACCCGAGGGCAGTCCGGCCAGATGGTTGGTGATCTCGCGGTCGATGCGCTCGACGAGTCCGGTGCGCACGGAGTGGGGAGCCACCAGGAAGCGCCGGTAGTCGGTGTTCATGGAGTAGCCCGAGAGGACGTTGAACATGTTGGAGACGTCCTCGCCGACGACGGGGTCGCAGGTCAGCAGCCCGAGATCCTCGTACAGTCGCGCGGTCTTGGGGTGGTAGTTGCCGGTGCCCACATGGCAGTAGCGGCGGAGTTGGTCGCCGTCGTTGCGCACGACCATGGAGAGCTTGGCGTGGGTCTTGAGCCCGACGAGGCCGTAGACCACGTGGACGCCGGCCTCCTCCAGTTTGCGCGCCCACTCGATGTTGTTCTGCTCGTCGAACCGGGCCTTGATCTCGACCAGGGCGAGCACCTGCTTGCCCGCCTGCGCGGCCTTGATGAGCGCATCGACGATGGGGGAGTCACCGGACGTGCGGTAGAGCGTCTGCTTGATGGCCAGCACGTGCGGATCGCGGGCTGCCTGCTCGAGGAAGAGCTGGACGCTGGTCGAGAAGGAGTCGTAGGGGTGATGGACGAGAACATCGCGCTCGCGCACCACGCTCATGATGTCCGGTTCGTTCGCGCTTTCCACCTCGCTGAGCTGCCGGGAGGTCTTGGGCACGAACTTGCGCTGCTTGAGGTCGTCGCGGTCCAGGCCGACGATGGTCCACAGGCCGGTGAGGTCCAGCGGCCCGGGGAGCCGGAAGACCTCGGGATCAGACACGCCCAGCTCGTCGATCAGCAGTTCGAGCACATGCGGATCGATCGACTCCTCGACCTCAAGCCGCACCGGCGGTCCGAATCGGCGCCGCATGAGCTCTCGCTCGAGGGCCAGCAGGAGGTTCTCGGCGTCGTCCTCCTCGACCTCGACGTCCTCGTTGCGGGTGACGCGGAAGGTGTGGGTCTGCTGGATCTCCATGCCCGGGAACAGGGCGTCCAGGTGCGCGGCGATGACGTCCTCGAGAGGAACGAACCGGGCCGGGCCGACCTCGACGAAGCGCGGCAGCAGCGGGGGCACCTTCACGCGGGCGAAGAGCTCGTTGCCGGTTGTCGGGTTCCGCACCACGACGGCCAGGTTCAGGGACAGGCCGCTGATGTAGGGGAACGGATGGGACGGGTCGACGGCTAGGGGGGTCAGGACGGGGAAGACCTTGGAGTCGAAGAAGAGCTGGATCTCGGCCTTCTCCGCCGGGGTCAGCTCATCCCAGCGCAGCAGCTGGATCCCCTCGGCCTCGAGATCGGGCAGCACGGAGTCGTGGAAGAGCCGGGCCTGCTGCCGCTGCAGCTCGTAGGCCTTGTCCCAGATGTTCTCGAGCACCTCGCGCGGGGTGTAGCCGCTGGCCGCCCGGACGGCGATCCCGGTCGCGATGCGGCGCTTGAGGCCGGCCACGCGGACCATGAAGAACTCGTCGAGGTTGCTGGCGAAGATCGCGAGGAACTTGGCCCGGTCGAGGACCGGGAGATCCTCGTCCTCGGACAGCTCCAGCACCCGCTGGTTGAAGGCGAGCCACGAGAGCTCGCGGTCCAGGAAGCGGTCGTCGGGCAGGGGCTCCTCGAGTGCGACGGGATCCGAGACGGCTGCCATCTCCATGGTCATGTCATCGATGCCGCTGTAGTCGGTGTTCGTGGTGTCCGTCACACGGCAGATCGTCCCACAATCAGGTGAACGGTCGCCTGCCCATGGATGACCGGCCGGTGTCAGCGCTGGTACAGCACGTCCATGTCCCAGCGGGCGAAGCCGAGGCCCTCGTACAGCGTGATCGCGGTCGTGTTGCTGGCGTCGACGTACAGCATCGCCTGATCCAGATCCAGGGACCGCAGGTGGTGCAGGCCGGCCAGGGTCAGGGCCCGGCCGAGGCCCGACCCCCGTTCGTCGGGGTCGACCGCCACCACGTAGACCTCCCCGATCGGCGCGTGCTGATGCTCGCCGTGGTGGTGGCCGTCGCCGTGCACCTTGGTCCAGTGGAAGCCGACCAACCGGTCATCTCGCCAGGCCATGAGGAACCCCTCGGGGGAGAACCAGGGCTCTCGGATCCGGCGGTCGAGGTCGAGCCGCTCCCATGAGCCCTGATCGGGCAGGTGGGGGAAGGCGCGCGCGTTGAGGTCGAGCCACGCCTGCTCGTCCTGTCCGACGACGAACGGCCGCAGCACCACCCCGTCGGGCAGCTGCGTCCGCGGGAGGGGGGCGTAGAGCGACCGGCGCATCTGCCACAGCACCCGGGAGCGGTCGAATCCCATGCGCTCCGCGAGTTCAGCGGCGGCGAGCTGCTCTCCGTGGGCCCACAGGCGCAGGCGGCCGTCGTCGGACATCCCGAGGATGTGCTCGATGAGCCGGCGCCCGATGCCCCGACGCCGATGCGAGGGGTCGACGGCGAGCTCGGCGCTCGGCCCTTCGACCTCGTCGGTCGCGTCCACATGTGCGTAGCCGATCAGGGCGCCGTCGTCCGCGCGGGCCAGCAGATGCCGTCCGTGGGGATCGCCGCCCTCCTTGACGTGCAGCCACACATGCTCGGAGAGGGGCCGCAGGCCGTCGTTCTCGGTGACGCGATCGAGCAGCGCGGTCAGCTCGTGGACGCGTTCATGGTCGAGTCGCTGAAGGGTCTCCAGCTGGAGGTCGGGGTCCATCGTGCTCGTCAGGAGCTGAGCTCGGCGTCCTGCTCCACGTCGACGGCGCGGGCGTCCACGCCCTCCGGGACGAACCGGTAGCCGACGTTGCGGACCGTGCCGATGAGTCCCTCGTACTCGGCACCGAGCTTCGCGCGAAGACGCCGGACGTGGACGTCGACTGTGCGGGTGCCTCCGAAGTAGTCGTAGCCCCAGACTTCCTGCAGGAGGACGGCGCGCGTGAAGACGCGGCCGGGATGCTGCGCGAGGAACTTGAGCAGCTCGAACTCCTTGAACGTGAGGTCCAGGGTGCGGCTGCGGATCTTGGCGGTGTAGGTGGCCTCGTCGATGTGGAGGTCGCCGGTGCGGATCTCCTCGGGCGTCTCGTCGGCCGGAGCGACACCGTCGTTGACGCGGGACGCAGCGAGGCGGAGGCGGGCCTCGACCTCGGCGGGGGAGGCGGTGTCGAGGAGGACGTCGTCCATGCCCCAGTCCCATTGGATGGCCGTCAGGCTGCCCTCGGTGGTGACCAGCAGGAGGGGGACGTCGACGCCGGTCTGGCGCAGCAGCCGGGTCAGGCCACGGGTCGCGGGGAGGTCGCGGCGGCCGTCCACGAGGAGCGCGTCGCAGGCCGGGGCGTTGAGCAGAGCGGTCGCCTCTGCCGGCATGGTGTGGATGTGATGGGCGAGGAGTCCGAGGGCCGGAAGCACCTCGGAGGAGGGCTCCATGGCGCGCGTCAGCAGGATCAGGCGCATCGGATCGCCTCCCTTCGGGCCCCGTCGTCGGTCCCAAGGCTACGGCACCGGCCGGAACGCGGGACAATCGCTGCGTGATGGGCGACGAGGAGCGCGTGCTGACGACGGTCGATGGAGTGTCCATCAGCGCCGTGCATCGCCCGCGCGCCGAGCGGGAGCTGGGCTTCGTCGTCGTCCACGGATTCACCGGCAACTGGAGGCAGGAGCGGGTCCAGCGGATCGTCTCGCGCCTCTCGTCCTTCGGTGGAGTGGTCGCCCTCGACATGCGCGGGCACGGGGCGTCCGGCGGTGCGACGACTGTGGGCGACACTGAGGTCCACGACGTCGCCGCGGGTGTGCGCTGGGCCCGCGAGCTGGGCTACGAGCGGGTCGCGACGGTGGGCTTCTCGCTCGGCGGCGCCGTCGTCCTGCGCGAGGCCGCTCTCATGCACGACGGCCCGGGGGAGGTCGATGCAGCGGTGAGCGTCAGCGCCCCGGCGTTCTGGTACTACAAGGGCACGCGCATCATGCGGCTCGTCCACCACCTGGTCGAGTCCCCGGCGGGGCGGCTGCTGCTGCGCGCGCGCCGCACCCGGGTCAGCGGTGCTGGTTGGCCGGAGGTGCTGCCCGTTCCGCCGCATGAGGCGGCGGCGGCGCTGCAGGTGCCGCTGCTCGTCGTCCACGGCGACGCTGACCACTACTTCCCCGTCGAGCACCCGCAGGCCATCCACGCCGGGGCCAGATCGGCCGGGGTGTTGACGGAGCTGTGGATCGAGCCCGGGATCGGGCATGCGGAGGCCGCGATGCCGGAGAGGGTCATCGATGCGATCGGGGTGTGGGTGCGCCAGACTCTCGGGCTGGAACCTGTCGATCGGCGGCTGACGGAGGATGAAGGCTCGTGACCGGAGTGTGGATCGTGCTGTTCGTGCTGGCTGCGGCCACCGCGTTCGGTCTGTGGTTCCAACGCAACAATGGCCGGGTGAAGGACGCCCCCTCCTCCGCTGTCCCGATGTCGGCCGACGACGATCCGCCGGCGGACATCGAGCCGGAGCCGCTGTCGGCCGAGGCTGAGGCGTTGGCTCCGGTGCTTGAGGGTCGGCTGGGGGAGCGGGCCACGATGGTGCAGTTCTCCAGTGCGTTCTGCCAGCCGTGTCGTGCCACGCGCCGGATCCTGGAGGAGGTGTCCGTCCTCGTGCCGGGTGTGTCCCATGTGGAGATCGACGCGGAGGAGAACCTCGAGCTGGTGCGGGTCCTCGATATCCGGCGCACGCCGACGGTCCTGTTCCTCGACCGTCGTGGAGTGGTGCGCAAGCAGGCGAGCGGTCAGCCGCGCAAGGCCGATGTCGTGGCCGCGCTAGGTGAGCTTCTGCCCGAGGAGGGCCCGGACTTCTCGATCTGACGGGCTGCGAGGAGTTCGCAGGTACGCCGGGTTGGCTGCTGCAGGACCCCCAGGTAGGCGCCCCGAGTCGTGGCCCTAGTTTTCCCGCCATGTCGAATGACCAGTCCGCTCTGCCGGCGTCCCGTCGCCCCGTCGATCCCCGTGGCCCGCGGTTCGGCGCGGCCATCACGACCGTCGTCCTCGTCGTCGCGCTCGTGTTCGTGGAGACGACGCTCGGGACAGTGCTCATCGCGTGGCAGACCCTCGTCTTCGCACTCGGTGCGCTCGTCGGCCTGCAGGCCCAGCCCTACGGCGTCCTCTTCCGCCGGGTCGTGCGCCCGCGGCTCGCGCCGCCCGCTGAACTCGAGGATCCGGCAGCCCCGCGCTTCGCCCAGGCGGTGGGGCTGGTGTTCATGGCGGTGGCGCTGATCGCGTCCCTGGCCGGCGTGGCCATCGTTGCCCTCATCGCCGTGGCTCTGGCCTTGGCTGCCGCGTTCCTCAATGCTGCCTTCAACTTCTGCCTCGGCTGCGAGATGTACGTCATCGGAGCGCGGCTCCGCCGCTCCTGAGGTGCCGCCGCACGGCGGTTCGCGACGGCGATCGGTAGGGTGCAGGCATGGTTGAGGTCTTCTACACCGGGCTCCTGGTCGCGGCCATGGCTGCCGCCGGCTGGTTCGCGTTCTACGTGGTCTACAAGCTCTACAAGGGGCAGGGCTAGGTGCTCGCCCCCGACGGCTCGGGGGTCGAGGTCCCCGAGGAGCTGCGCCCCCTGTCGTGGCTGATCGGACGATGGGTGGGGGTCGGCACCGGTCAGTACCCGACGATCGAGGACTTCCGCTTCGGTCAGGAGGTGGTCTTCTCCACCGATGGCCGCCCGTTCCTGACGTATCTGTCGCGCAGCTGGCTGCTGGATGACGAGGGTGAGCGTGTGCGCCCCCTCGCCACGGAGGCCGGCTTCTGGCGCCCTCGTCCGAACAACGGCATCGAGCTGACCCTCGCCCATCCCACCGGCTATGCCGAGCAGTGGGTCGGCAGCCTCGAGGTCACCGGCATCGAGAACGCCGTGATCACCGGGGCCCGCGCCAATCTGCGCACCGACGTCGTCACCCGCAGCGAGAGCGCCAAGGAGTACTCGGCCGGTGAGCGCCTCTACGGCCTCGTCGAGGGTCGCCTGCTCTGGACGTATGACATGGAGGCCATGGGTCAGCCCATGCAGAACCACCTCGCCGCGACGCTCCTGCCCGAGGTCGTCGAGGCGGCCGCGACCGAGGACGCTTCCTGACATGATCGAGGACTGGGAGGCTCGGCTCCGCGAGCACGGCTTCCGGATCACGCCGCAGCGGCAACTGGTGCTCGAGGCGGTCGAGACCCTGCGTCACGGCACCCCGGAGGAGATCCTCGTCGAGGTGCAGCACACCGCCAGCGGGGTCAACCTCTCGACGATCTACCGGACCCTCGAGGTCCTCGAGGACGTCGGTCTCGTGACCCACGCGCACATCGGACACGGGCCGCCGACCTATCACGCGGTCGATGACCACGTGCACATCCATCTGGTCTGTGATCGGTGCAAGAAGGTCCTGAGCATCCCGGCGTCGGTGGCCAATGACTTCGTCCACACGCTGCAGTCGGAGTACGGATTCCAGACCGACATCTCACATGTCTCCGTCCACGGCCGGTGCGATGGCTGCAAGGCGCTCGATCCGATCCTGGAGGCGGACGATCCGCTGTGACCGGCAGCCCCGTCCCTCCCCCTGACGGTTCCCCGGATCCCGGTGTTCCGTGGCACTACGGCGACCCTCTGCGCGAGCAGCGGGCACTGGCGCAGGGCGAGGCCGCGGTGGACCTCTCCGACCGCGGTGTCGTCACGGTGACCGGCCCGGACCGACTCTCCTGGCTGCACAGCCTGACCACCCAGCATCTGGATGCGCTGGCGCCGGGATCGAGCTCGCTCGCGCTCATCCTCACCCCGAACGGGCACGTCGAGCACGAGCTGCATCTGGTGGATGACGGCACGACGACCTGGGTCATCACGCAGCCGGGCACCGCTGGCGCACTCGTGGAGTACCTGCGATCGATGCAGTTCATGCTGCGGGTCGAGGTGGCCGATCGTTCCGAGGAGTTCGCCGTGGTGTGGGAGCCGGTGCGCGAGGTGGATCCGGACGCCATCACCTGGCTGGTCCCCGACGACTACGCCGGCACCGGCTACGTGGATGCTGGCTCGGATCGCGGCGGCGATGCGGCGCGCTACGTACCTGAACGTCCCGGCGCACTCATCGGCCGTGAGGTGATCGTCCCCCGTGCCGGCCTCGAGGAGCGGCTCGCGCTGTGGCCGCACCGTGCGGGCACGTGGGCCCTGGAGGCTCTGCGAGCTGCGGCCGCGGTTCCGCGCCTCGGGCTCGAGACCGACCACCGCACGCTGCCGCACGAGGTCGGCTGGATCGGCCCGGCCGTGCACCTGTCCAAGGGCTGCTACCGCGGCCAGGAGGCGATCGCCCGCGTGCACAATCTGGGCCACCCGCCTCGCCGTCTGGTGCTGCTGCACCTCGATGGCAGCGAGGAGGACCTTCCCGCCCATGGTGATCCGGTTGTGGTGCAAGGCAAGACCGTGGGTTGGGTCGCGACGCCTGCCTGGCACTACGAGGAGGGGCCGATCGCGACGGCGGTGGTCAAGCGGTCGACGTCCGACGACGCCGTGATGACCGTGACCACGAGCGCCGGCGAGGTGGCTGCATCCTGCGTGCCGGTCGTGGCGGGCTGACGGCGCCAGTCCCGGGGCTCAGACCTCGAGCAGGATCGTGATCGGTCCGTCGTTGACCAGCCCGACTTTCATGTCGGCACCGAAGACCCCGGTGCTCACCTGGGCGCCGCGCTCGCGGAGTCTGGCAACCACGGCGTCCACGAGCGGTTCGGCAACGGGGCCCGGGGCTGCTGCATCCCAGGTGGGGCGTCGACCCTTGCGGGTGTCGCCGTAGAGCGTGAACTGGCTGATGACGAGCACGGGCAGGCTGAGGTCGGAGGCCGACACCTCGCGTGCGAGACCGTCCCGCTGATCCTCCGGCGCGTGCTCGGGCCCGAAGATGCGCAGGTCATACATCTTGTCGGCGAGCTTGGCCGCGAGTGCGGCGTCGTCATCGTGGGTCACACCGACCAGGGCGACGATCCCGAATCCATGGAACGACCCGACGATGTCTCCCTCGACGGTCACGCTGGCGTCTCTGGCCCGTTGAACGACGGCTCTCACGAAGGCCACCCTGCCATGGGTCGCGGCGTGCCATCATTCCCCGGTGCCCCGACCCGATCCGGCTGTCCTTGCCACATACGGCCGCAGCGGCTTCGTCGAGGGCGAGCATCGTGGGCATGCGGTGGTCCTCGACCCGTCGGGTGAGGTCCGGATGGCCTGGGGGGATCCCGACCACCTGATGATGGCGCGCTCGTCGGCCAAGCCCATGCAGGCCGCCGCGATGGTGCGCTCCGGCCTCGACCTGCCCGAGGAGCTGCTCGCTCTCGCGGCGTCGTCACACAGCGGGGAGTCGATGCATCTGGCCGGCGCGCGGAGCATCCTCGCCGGTGCGGGGCTCACCGTGGAGGCCCTGCAGACACCGGACGACTATCCGCTCGAGCCGCGGGCGAGGGACGCGTGGATCCAGTCGGGCCGACGGGCGTCGTCCCTCGGCATGAACTGCTCGGGCAAGCACGCCGCGATGCTCGCCACCTGCGTGCAGCGCGGCTGGGACACCGCCACGTATCTCGATCCGCAGCATCCGCTGCAGCAGGCCATCCTCGATGAGGTGCGCCGCATGACGGATGACGAGATCCCCGAGGTGGGCGTCGATGGGTGCGGTGCGCCCGTGCACGTGATGACGCTCAGCGGTCTGGCCCGGTCCTTCGGCCGGGCGGTGCAGGCCGAGGCAGGTTCGCCGCGCCACCGGGTCGTCGATGCCATGCGCGCGCACCCCGAGATGGTCGGCGGACGTCATCGCGACGTGACGGCCTTCATGCGGGCGGTCCCGGGCATGGTCGCGAAGGACGGTGCCGAGGGCGTCTACGCGGCGGCGCTGGACGACGGCACCGCGATCGCGATCAAGGTGGACGACGGGGCTGCGCGCGGTCGGCAGGTGGCGTTGGCACAGATCCTGCAGCTGCTCGACGTCCCGGGAGCAGACTCGGAGGCCGTGGCCGCCCTGGCCGAGATCCCGGTGCTGGGCGGCGGTCATCCGGTGGGCACGGTGACCTCTCCGCTGCACCCGTGAGGACTCCGGCGTCTCGTTCAAAGGGTGTGACTGCTCACATCTGCTAGCGCTCGTGTTTGCAAATGCAAGCACATGGGTAATACTGGTGACATGGCAGGCATCGGAGACCTCGGCGGATTCATCCGCGAGCAGCGGGATCAGGCGCAGATGTCCCTGCGTCAGCTGGCCCAGGCTGCCGGGGTCTCCAACCCCTACCTGAGCCAGGTCGAGCGGGGGCTGCGCAATCCCAGCGCGGAGATCCTCGGTCGGATCGCGCAGGGTCTGCGCATCTCGGCCGAGACCCTCTACGTCCAGGCCGGCATTCTCGACGATCGTGCGGGAGATGCCACCGTCACGACGGCCATCGCGGCCGACGCCACCCTGACCGAGCGGCAGCGGGCCACCCTGCTGCAGATCTACGCAGCGTTCCAGTCCGAGAACGCCGCCCGGACAGGCACCGAAGCCCCTGGCGACACCCAGCCAGAGAGCACCACCAACACCACAAGTGAGGACGATCATCATGACCGCTGAGAACACGTCGGCCCACGCCACCGCGCGCGTGAAGAAGACGACCAAGAAGGCCGCGACCAAGGCCTCGACGACCACGAAGAAGGCCGCGACCAAGGCCACGGAGACCGCGAAGGACGCCACTGCCAAGGCGACCACGACGGCGAAGGCCTCGACCAAGAAGGCCTCCTCGTCGGCCAAGAAGGCCGCGACTGCCGCCAAGGCCTCGACCGTGCACGTGGCCGGCTTCGATGTGCCGACCCCGGACTTCAGCCGGATCGATCCCCGCAAGGTGGACTTCAGCAAGGTCGATCTGAGCAAGCTGGACCTGCGCAAGGTGGACTTCGCGAAGCTGGATGTGCCGAAGTTCGAGCTGCCCAAGGTCGACGTGCCGAAGTTCGAGCTGCCCAAGCTGGACGTGCCCAAGGTCGAACTGCCGGACGTGTCGGCGCTGGCCGGCGAGGCCCGTGAGCGGGCGTCGCACACCGCGTCGAGCGTCAAGGGCAACGTGACCCACGCCGTGACGCTGCTGCGCGAGGCCGTCGGCGTCTGACCCGTGAGAAGCGCGGGGGCCCGACCTCTCAACACCCCCCCCGCGAGTGGTCACTGGCCGTTCGAGTGGTCACTAGCCGTTCGAGTGGTCACAGCCCGCAGGATTCCGGGGCCGCGATCGGAGTGATCCTCCGCTCGCGGCCCTCGGTCTGCGTGGGTTACCGTGGCGGGGTGTTCGACACCGTGCAGGGCCTGCTGATCCTCGTCCTCTGGGCTGTCATGCTCGCCGTGAAGGCATTCGCCTTCATCGACTGCATCCGACGGCCATCGCAGGCCTTCCCCGCGGTGGGTCGCCAGAGCAAGGTCCTGTGGCTGATCCTGACCGGACTCGCGGCCGGCACCGGCCTGCTCATGGGCTCGACCCTCGGTCTCATCGGCCTGGCCGGCATCGTCGTCGCCCTGATCTATCTGTTCGACATCCGGCCCAAGATCGTCGGGATCACCGGCGGCCGCTAGTCGCCATGGCGCTCATCGAGGTCCTCCAGGGCGACATCACCGTCGACGACAGCGATGCGATCGTCAACGCCGCCAACTCCTCGCTCCTGGGCGGGGGCGGGGTCGACGGCGCGATCCATGCCGCGGGGGGTCCCGCGATCCTCGACGAGTGCCGCGCACTGCGGGCCACCGTGCTGCCCGATGGCCTGCCCACCGGGCATGCGGTCGCCACGACGGCGGGGCGCCTGCCGGCCGGGATGGTCATCCACACGGTCGGCCCGAAGCACTGGGAACATCCGGATGGCGGCGTAGACCTGTTGGCGCAGTGCCACACCGCAAGCCTCGGTGCGGCGGCTGACGCGGGTGCCCGCACGGTGGCCTTCCCGGCGATCTCCTGTGGTGTCTACGGATGGGCGGCGGCAGATGCTGCCCCGATCGCCGTGGATGCAGTCCGCCGCTGGTGCGAACTCCATCCGTCGACTCACGTGGAGCGTGTGAGATTCGTGGTGTTCAACGACGACGCGCAGCGCGCCTTCGCTGCTGCCGTCGAGAACGGCTAGTCCTCCAGGGCGACGCGGATGCGCCGGAACCCCTTGCCCTTGTTCTCGACCTTGACGACCTTCATCCGACCGATCTGCCGGGTCGAGGCCACATGCGTGCCGCCGTCGGCCTGCACGTCCAGGCCCTTGATGTCGACGATGCGCACGATCTCGATGTCGGCCGGCAGCAGGTTCGTCGCCGTGCGGATGATGTCCGGGATCGCGAAGGCCTCCTCGCGGTCGAGCTCATAGGCCTCGATCGCGCGGTCGGTCTCGACTTCGACGTTGCAGGCCGCCTCAACGGATTCCTTGAAGCCCTCGGGCACCTGCTCAAGGTTGAAGTCCAACCGGCCGGTGAGCGGGTCCATGTTCGATCCCGTCACGAGCGCTCCGAAATCACGGAAGACGACGCCCGAGAGCAGGTGCAGCCCCGAATGCGTGCGCATCAGCGCGGTGCGGCGGTCATCCTCGATGGCACCGGTGACACTCGTGCCCACCGGCGGAAGCGGGTCGCCGTCCAGAGGCACCAAGTAGAGGTCATCGCCACGACGGACGTCGACGATCCGGGTCTGCACACCACCCCACAGCAGCACGCCATGATCCGGCGGCTGGCCACCGCCACCGGGATAGAAGGCCGAGCGGTCGAGCACGATTCCCTCGTCGGGATCGCTGTGCAGGACGGTGGCGTCCCACTCCCGCAGCGTCGCGTCGGCCAGGTCCAGGCGATGTGTGCGGGCGCTGCCCATGGCTACTTCTTGCCCTGCGCAGCGACGGCCGCGGCAGCCTCGGCGGCGGCATCGGGATCGAGGTACTCCCCGCCCGGGACGATCGGCTTGAGGTTCTCATCCAGTCGGTAGACGAGGGGGATGCCCGTCGGGATGTTCAGCCCAGCGATGTCCTCGTCGGAGATGCCGTCGAGATGCTTCACCAGAGCGCGCAGCGAATTGCCGTGCGCCGCAACGAGAACGGTCTTGCCGGCGCGGAGGTCCTCGCCGACGATGACGTCCTCCCAATAGGGGATGAGTCGCTTCACGACGTCCGCGAGGCACTCCGTCGCCGGCCGCGCCTCGGGCGGCAGCGCGGCGTATCGGGCGTCATGCGTCTGCGCCCACGGGTCCTCAGGATCGATCGGCGGGGGCGGGGTGTCGTATGAGCGACGCCACAGCATGAACTGGTCCTCGCCGAACTCGTCGAGGGTCTCCTTCTTGTTCTTGCCCTGCAGCGCGCCGTAGTGCCGCTCATTCAGCCGCCAGTTGCGGCGCACCGGGATCCACATGCGATCGGCGGCCTCGAGGGCGATCTGCGAGGTCTTGATCGCCCGCTTGAGCAGCGAGGTGTGGACGACGTCCGGGAGCAGGCCGGCCTCGGCCAGCAGTTCGCCCCCGCGCTGCGCCTCGCCGCGCCCCTTCTCATTGAGGTCGACGTCGACCCACCCGGTGAAGAGGTTCTTGGCGTTCCACTCGCTCTCGCCGTGGCGGAGCAGGATCAGGGTGTAGGGCGCATCGCTCATGGGGCCATCCTGCCGGAGTCGGCCCCCTCGTCGCTCATGGTGGTGTCCGTCGTCGGGCGCGAGCGGCTCAGGGACACCTCCGCGACGATCATGAGCGCGAGTGCGGCGATCGCCGCCTCGCTGACGGAGAAGTCATCGTCCAGCGGGAGGAAGTGCAGGACGAGGAAGACGATGCCGAGTCCTGCATGCACCACCGTGGAGCGGTTGCGCCATCCCGCCGACGCCGCGGTCACCGCGGCAAGGCCGAGGTAGGCGATGCCGAGAGAGGTCAGGAAGCCGACGTCTTCGGTGTAGGCCTCGAGTTCCTCGACGACAGCCGCAGGCAGCGGGACGGCGTTCGCGGCGAGCGTCACGGACGTCAGTCCCACACCGATGATCAGGGGCAGGTGCAGCAGCAGCCACCCCTGCATCCGTCGCACCCGTGCCGGCGGGCCGGTGGGCAGCACGTGGATGAAGTATGCGCGCCAGAGCAGGAACACCGCCGCGGCGGCGAGCGCGATGCCCGCGAACGAGAAGGTGCCGCCGCGCTCCTTGCCGATGACGATCTCAAGGAAGGTGTCGCCCAGCAGGATGAGGACGAACTGGCCGAGACGCTCGCGCAGATGGTGGGCGCTGATGGTGGCATCAGGGGGGAGCAGTCGGGGGAACACCACCAGGATGCCCACCAGCCCGATGGCCGGCCCGACCGCCATGGCGACGTACGGCAGGGTGAAGGTTCCGGCGGCCAGGATCCCCGACGCGAGCAGGCTGAGGGCGGCGCCCAGGGTGGTGGCGCGTCGGGAGTCGGCCGACTGCATCCCCGCGTACGCGTAACGGAGCGCGAGGGCGAGGAAGGCCAGCGCCATGCCGCCGTTGAGGGTCTCCTCCGTGCTCCAGCCGTGCCACAGGGTGCCCGTGGCCGCGACCATGGCACCGACGATCCAGACCATCGTCAGGAGTTGGACGACGATGCCGTCGTCGGGGAATCGGTTGCTGGCGAGGACCCAGGCCGCCCACGCTCCGAACACGTAGACGATGGCCACGAGGTACCAGATGACCCAGGTCGACTCCCAGCTGAACTGCAGGCCGGAGAAGAGGGACATCGCCAGGACGACGATCACGAGATCCTGCAGCAGCTCCAGCCAGCCGACCTTGGGGATCCGGTAGCGCATCGATCGCTCAGTCCGCCGCCGGTCCGGGCACGTTCGACTCGAAGAGGTGGGTGAAGGCGGCGAGGTTTCCGGTGGGCAGCCCCCGCTCCGTACGCCACTGCCATTCCCGGCGAATGCTGGACGCGAACCCCAACTCCAGGAGGGTGTTGAACGAGCCGTCCGAGTACTCCAGCACGGCGCCCATCAGCTGGTCGAGCTCCTCCACCGTGATCGCGGCGAGGGGAAGTCGACCGACGAGGTAGATGTCGCCCAGGTGGTCGATCGCGAACGAGACGCCGTAGGTCCGGCGATTGCGCTCCAGCAGCCACCGGTAGACGGCCTCGTGGTTCTCGTCAGGATTGCGGGCGACGAACGCATTGATGGTCGCGGCGTGCTCTCCGAGCGTGATCGACGTGGTCGTCATGAGCTTGCGCTCACCGGGCAGCGTCACGACGAACGTGCTGGCGTCGGGTGCCTCCCACTCCAGACCCGAGGCGGCGAGGAACTCCTGAACGGCCGTGACGGCCGCCTCTCGGCTCATGACCGCTGGGCGGTGAGAGACAGCGGCGCGGCGTTGGCCATGGCGGCCGAGTAACTGTTCAGCAGGCCGGCGGTGGTCGCTGCCCAGCCGAAGGCTGCCGCGTGCATGTGCGCTCCGTGCGCGAACTCGTCGCGTAGCCGCGGCTGATGCACGATCGTGGAGATGGCATGGGCGAAGTCGCGAGGGCTGTGGGTATCGACCAGCAGGCCGCTGACCTGATCGGCGACTGCGGTGCGCAGGCCGCCCACGGCAGCGGCCACGACCGGCGTTCCGCAGGCCTGGGACTCCACGGCCACGAGGCCGAAGGACTCCGAGTGAGACGGCACGACGGTCACGTCGGCTGCTCGATACCAGTCGACCAGCGATGCCCGGTCAGATGGGGGCTCGAACCGGACCAGATCGTCGATGCCGAGCTGCCGCGCGAGATCCATGAGCGCGGTCGGCCGCTCCAGTCCGGATCCCGACGGGCCGCCGCAGATCACGACCTGGAGCCGATCGCGCACGCTCGGTTCGGCGGAGATCAGCTCCGCAGCCGCTTTCACCAGGATGTCGGGGGCCTTGAGCGGCTGGATGCGTCCGACGAAGAGCAGGACGATCGCGTCATCGGCGACGTCGTGGCGCTGACGGGCTGCTGCGCGGCTGCCGGGAGTGAAGCGCTCGAGGTCGACTCCCGGATGCACCACATCAACGTGATCGGGTTCGGCCCCGTACAGGTCGATGAGCTCATGTGCCTCGTCGTCGGTGTTGGCGATGAGTCGATCGGCGGCGAGCACGACCTGCTCCTCACCGATCACGCGAAGAGCCGGCTCGGGGGAGTCTCCCGGGGAGAGATCGCGGTTCTTGACCTTGGCCATGGTGTGCATGGAGTGCACCAGGGGGACGTTCCATCGCTCGGCCGCCAGCCAGCCCACCTGACCGGACAGCCAGTAGTGGGAGTGGATGAGGTTGAACCAGCCCTCGGGGCGCGCCGCCTCCGCGCGGAGCAGGCCGGCCGTCACGGCGCAGAGCTGCCCGGGCAGATCCTGCTTGTTCAGGCCTTCGAAGGGTCCAGCGGTGACGTGCCGCACCTGCACACCGGGAGCCATCTCGACGAGGGGAGGCAGGTCCGAGGACGTGGCTCGGGTGAAGATCTCGACCTCGGTGCCGGCCTCGGCCAGTCGCTTGGCCGTCTCGACGACGTAGACGTTCATGCCACCGGCATCGCCGGTGCCGGGCTGGTCGAGAGGAGAGGTGTGGATCGACAGGACCGCCACGCGATGGGGTCGACGGGTGCGTCGAGCCGACAGCAGGGACGGGGAGGTCACCGGGGCAGTCTTCCGCAGTCCGCGGTTCGGGGCCACCCGATCACACGGACGAGGCTGTTCACCTGCCGTTCATGTTCACAGGGACACGCCCACGTAGGGCTCTCCGGTGACGATCGTGATGACCCGCCGGGTCACGGACACCGCGTGGTCGGCATAGCGCTCGTAGTAGCGCGAGAGCAGGGTCACGTCGATGGCCGCCTCGACTCCGTGGGGCCACGCCGGGGAGAGCACGATGGTGAACAGCTCACGGTGCAGCCGGTCGACCTCACCGTCATGCCGGCCGATGTCGGCCGCCAGCGCGACGTTCTTGGACGAGATGACCGAGCCGGTCTTGGAGACGATGGCCTCGGCGAGGCCGCCCATCTCGGCGAAGGTGCCGCGCAGTTCCTGCGGAATCGAGAGCCGTGGGTAGCGCAGGCGGGCCTGCTTGGCCACGTGCTCGGCGAGGTCACCCATGCGCTCGAGCGACGCGGCGATGCGCAGAGCACCGATCAGCTCGGGAAGCTCACCGCGGCTGGGGGAGTTCAGGGCGATCGCATCGAGGCACTGGTCCTCGAGATCGCTGAAGAGCAGGTCGACCTGGGCGTCAGCGGCGATGACGGACTCCGCCATCGCAAGATCGGCGTCGAGCAGGGCCTGGGTGGCCCGGTTCATGGCGGAGCCGACCAGTTGAGTCATCCGCACGAGGTCGTCCTGGACGTCCTCGAGGTGCTGGGTCAGTTCGGCGTTCATCGATCCCCTGTCCTGATGTTCCTGCAAGGGTACGCGCACCGGACAACAACACGTCGGCACGGAGTGAACGCCACGCGGCGTTCTGATGAATAGGGGGTGTCGTGGGCCGAACCCTTCGTGAATCCTGTGTCTGTGGAGCCCTGTCAGGCGGGGCGTGGCGTGTTTCGCTCCTATCCTTGCGGTGTGCCACCTGAGAATGCTGCCGGCGACGCCCTGAGCCCGGTCTCCGTCCGCGGCGATGTCCCCGATGTGTCCTCAGAGGTCATCCGCGTCCTCAATGTGCTGCCGTCGGCCTCGCTCGTCGTCGCCCCCGATGGCACCGTCCTTCGAGCCAATGCGCGGGCGACGGGCTTGGGCCTGGTGAACCGTGACGCTGTCACCGTCCCGGACATCCGCCATCTGATCGACCGTGCTGCGGGCGACGGCCATGCCCGTGAGGTCGAGATGCGCGTGCGGCGCCCACCGCTCGGGCGTGAGCTGCTCGAGCTGCGCGTGCGGGTCGCCGCACTCGGCACGGGCGCCATCCTCGTCCTGATCGATGACCTCGCGGAGGAGCGTCGCGTCGACGTCGTCCGCCGGGACTTCGTCGCCAACGTCAGCCATGAGCTCAAGACCCCGGTCGGTGCCATCTCGCTGCTCGCCGAGGCCGTCCTTGCGGCGGCTGACGACGAGGAGCAGGTGCGGCACTTCGCCGAGCGCATGCAGGTCGAGGCCAGCCGGTTGAGCACGCTCGTGCAGGACGTCATAGACCTGTCGCGTCTGCAGGGTGACGACCCGATGACCCGTGCCGAGGTCGTCAGCGTGGATGAGCTCGTCAATCGGGCGGTGGACGAGGTTCGCACGCTGGCGGCACGCCAGGAGATCGAGCTCGAGCTCAGCGATCCCACCGACAGCCTGGTCTACGGGGATGAGCGGCAGTTGCTGGCCGCGCTGCGGAACCTGCTGGCGAACGCCATCGCCTACTCTCCGGATCACACCCGGGTGGCCGTCGGCATGCGGGTGGATGACTCGGTCGTCGAGATCGCGGTGAAGGATCAGGGCATCGGCATCGCCGGCAATGACCTCGACCGCGTCTTCGAGCGCTTCTACCGGGTCGATCCGGCCCGCTCCCGCATCACCGGCGGCACGGGGCTCGGACTGGCCATCGTGAAGCACGTGACGCAGAACCACGGTGGCGAGTGCACGGTCTGGTCCGAGGTCGGGGTCGGCTCGACCTTCACGCTGCGCCTGCCTCGCTACGTTCCGTCGTCCCCCGGTCCTGACGACGAGCTCGACCTTGACATCATCAGCACACCGGCAGAAGAGGTGCAGTCGTGACCCGCATTATGGTCGTCGAGGACGAGGAGTCCTTCTCCGAGGCCCTGTCCTTCATGCTCAAGCGTGAGGGATACGAGGTCGAGGTCGCCGACGAAGGCAACAAGGCACTGGACGTCTTCGACCAGCGCGGCGCCGACCTCATCCTGCTCGACCTGATGCTGCCCGGGATGTCCGGGCTGGAGGTCTGCCGGACGATCCGCACCAAGTCGCAGGTGCCGATCATCATGCTCACCGCCAAGGACGGTGAGATCGACAAGGTCGTCGGGCTGGAGATGGGCGCGGACGACTACGTCACCAAGCCGTTCTCGTCGCGCGAACTGCTGGCCCGCGTGCGGTCGGTGCTGCGCCGACACGGCGAGGTGGAAGAACTGCTTCCGGCCACCGTCGAGGCCGGCCCGGTGCGGATGGACATCGACCGCCATGTGGTGACGGTGCGTGGTGAGACCGTGTCCATGCCGCTGAAGGAGTTCGATCTGCTCGAGCTGCTCGTCCGCAACTCCGGCCGGGTGCTCACCCGTTCGCAGCTCATCGACCGGGTGTGGGGCGCCGACTACGTCGGCGACACCAAGACCCTCGATGTGCACGTGAAGCGCCTGCGCGCGAAGGTCGAGGAGGACCCGGGCAAGCCCGTTCATCTGGTGACGGTGCGTGGACTCGGGTACAAGTTCGAGCCGTAGCGAGGAGTGAGCGCCAGCGAGCCCCAGAGCAGCGGCGCATGGATGCGAGCCGTAGACACCCCGATGCCTGGCACTTCGGGGTGCTGGACTCGTGAATCCTCGGTAGGTTTTTCGGCCATGCGTTCCGCCCTCCTCGGTGCCCTGTCGGCGATCGGCGTCGCGGCCGGCTCCCTGCTCGCGGCCCCTACCGCTCACGCCGCCGTCGCCCCCTGCACCGGCGACGACCTCGTGGCCAGGGTGACCGACACGGATGCCGGGATGAGCGAGCAGGTCGTCTACATCACGGTGCGGAAGACGGGCCGCAAACGGTGCTACGTCTCTGGCTACCCGTTCCTGGCACGCATGGTCGCGAAGTCAGGGACCAAGGTGTTCGCCCAGGCCAAGGGGGCGACACCACTGGCGCCCGACCCGCCGCGTGAGCGGATCATCCTGAAGCGCGGCAAGCGGGCCCACTTCACCATCAGTGCGTCGACGGCCTACGACACCGCGCCGATCACGTTCCGGCGTGTGCGGTTCGCCCCGATAGCGGGGGTGGCGCCGCTCAGCGTGGACATCCGGTTGGACGCTGACCGAGCCGAAGGTCAGCCGTATGTCTTCACCACGAGCATGTTCGCGCGCGGAGTCGGCACGGCCGACTGATCGACCCTGTTACGGACGGGCGGTGATGCCCTCGTAGTAGCCGGTGGCCGGCACGGTCAGGACGCTCATGCTGGCCAAGCCGGCGGTGGCGAAGCCGAGCTCGAGCGGCACGTACGTCGAGACCTCGGCGTCGAAGCCCTCGAGGACGCTGATGTAGAGGTCGCTGTCGTAGCCGAAGCCGACCGACTGCCCCGGGGTCACCTCGACGCCCGAGGCGACGTCCATGGAGTCGTCGGCGACGAGGAAGTCGGCCTGCTGGCCGTTGATCGTGGCGTAGGTGAGGCGGTCAGGCTCGAGGCCGACATTGATGAGGCGCACGACCAGGGTGGCGGTGCCGGGCTCGTCGGTGAGCACCACGGTGGCGTTCTCGATGCGGATGTCGCCCTGCTTGGCCTGCACCCCATTGCCGGAGTTCATGGCGGCCTGAGTGGTGGTGGTGGCATCCGGGCCGTTGAAGCAGCCGGTCAGGGGCAGCACGGCGGCGGGCAGCAGGAGGGCGGCGGCGAGGTGGGTGCGCTTCACGGCGCAAAGACTAGCGAAGGCCCCTGGCGGGTGGCCGTGGGGCGGCCATCGGGGTGGTCAGCCTTCCTCGGCCCTGAGTCGGCGGCCGCCGGCGGTCAAATCCCGCGTGGTAATCTTGAGGTCCTTTGAAAGGGGTTCCTCACTTATGACGTTCAATGTCGGCGACACGGTTGTCTACCCCCATCACGGTGCAGCAGTCATCGAATCCGTGGAGATCCGGAAGATCAAGGGTGAGGATCGTGAGTACCTGGTCCTGCGCGTCGCCCAAGGCGATCTGACCGTCCGGGTCCCTGCTGACAACGTCGACCTCGTGGGTGTCCGCGACGTCGTGAACCAAGAGGGCCTCGACAAGGTGTTCAACGTGCTGCGTCAGCCGTACACCGAGGAGCCCACCAACTGGTCCCGCCGCTACAAGGCCAACCTCGAGAAGCTCGCCTCCGGCGACGTCATCAAGGTGGCCGAGGTTGTCCGTGACCTGTGGCGTCGTGAGCGCGAGCGCGGTCTGTCCGCCGGCGAGAAGCGCATGCTGGCCAAGGCCCGGCAGATCCTCGTCAGCGAGCTCGCCCTCGCCGAGAAGACCAACGAGGACAAGGCCGAGGCCATCCTCGACGAAGTCCTCGCCTCGTAGGGACCCATTCCTTTGGCGTCCGCCGACGCGGCAGGTGATCTGTCGCACCCGGGTGGCCGCACCGCTGTGATCGTCCCGGCCGCCGGCCGGGGTGAGCGGCTCGGTCCCGGTGGCCCCAAGGCGCTCCGCCCCCTCGCCGGCGTTCCCATGCTCGTGCACGCGGTGCGTGCCCTTGCCTCCAGCCGCCTCGTCCACCTCGTGGTGGTCGCCGCGCCGCCGGATGCCCTCGACACCTTCTCCTCCCTTCTCGGCGAGCATGACTTCCCGGCTGACGTGACCGTGGTCGCCGGCGGCGACACCCGCCAGGACTCCGTCGCCCGCGCCCTGCTGACCCTCCCCGACGACATCCAGACCGTTCTCGTGCACGACGCCGCCCGGCCGCTCGTGCCCGAGCAGGTCGTCACCCGCGTGGTCTCCGCGATCGCCGACGGCCATCAGGCCGTGGTGCCGGCCCTGCCCGTCGTCGACACCATCAAGGAGATCGACGACGCCGACGAGGTCGTGCGCACGGTCGACCGCACGCCTCTGCGGGCCATCCAGACCCCGCAGGCCTTCGAACGGGCCGTGCTCCAGCGGGCGCACGCCGAATCCGATCTCTCCGTCACCGACGATGCCGGGCTCGTCGAGGCGATCGGCATCCCAGTGTTCGTCGTCCCCGGCCACGAGGAGGCCCTCAAGGTGACGCGCCCCTTCGACGTGGTGATCGCCGAGGCGATCCTCGCCCGACGCAGGGCCGCCGGTGCCGTCTGATCCGCTGATCCCGCTCGTCGGGATCGGCACCGACGTCCATGCGTTCGGCGACGAGGGTCGACCCATGTGGCTGGCCGGTCTGCACTGGCCCGGCGAGGTAGGGCTGGCCGGGCACTCCGACGCCGACGTCGCCGCTCATGCCCTGTGCGACGCCCTGCTGTCCGCGGCTGGCCTCGGCGACCTCGGGTCGGTGTTCGGCACCAGCGATCCGCAGTGGGCGCAGGCCTCGGGTGTCTCGCTCCTGAGCCACACCGCCGCCCTCGTCCGCGACGCTGGCTTCACCATCGGCAATGCCAGCGTCCAGGTCATCGGGAACCGCCCGAAGATCGGTCCACGCAGAGACGAGGCGCAGGACGTTCTGAGTGCAGCCATCGGCGCGCCCGTGCGGGTCTCCGGCACCACCACCGACGGCCTGGGCCTCACCGGTCGAGATGAGGGGGTGGCCGCGATCGCGGTAGCCTCCCTCATCAGATCTTCCTGACTCCCCACGTCTTCCGAACCGAACGGACTCGCACCATGACGACGATTCCCGAGATCGCCCAGACCTGGATCGACGACAACGCGTTCGCGACGGTCGCGACGATGCTGCCGAACGGCTACCCCCAGCAGACCGTCGTGTGGATCGAGCGCGACGGCGACGACCTGCTGTTCTCCACCGTGAAGGGCCGGCGCAAGCACCTCAACATGGAGCGCGACCCCAAGGTGTCCGTCCTCGTCTATCCGAAGGACAACCCGTACTCCTACGTCGAGGTGCGCGGCACCGTCGAGATCACCGAGGAGGGCGGCCGCGAGTTCATCGATCGCCTCTGCCAGCGCTACACCGGCGCCGATCGCTACACGATGGACGACGGCACTGACAACGTCCGCGTCGTGGTGCGGATCCGCCCGGACAAGGTCGTCCTGCTCTCTCGCTGACCTGCGCGCCCTCAGGAGCCGGCTCGAAGGTCGGTACTGTTCGGGGGTGGCTCTGCGCTTCTACGACACCGCTTCGCGTTCCGTCCGTGACTTCGTCCCCCTTGAGGACGGCAAGGTCGGGATCTACCTGTGTGGCGCCACGGTGCAGGCTCCGCCCCACATCGGCCACATCCGCAGCGGCGTCGCCTTCGACGTGATCCGCCGCTGGCTGACGGCCAAGGGGTATGACGTCACGTTCGTGCGCAACGTGACCGACATCGACGACAAGATCCTCGCCCGAGGTGAGGAGCAGGGCATCCCGTACTGGGATGTCGCCATGCGCAACGAGCGCGCCTTCACCCGGGCCTACGACGTCCTCGGCTGCCTGCCGCCCACCTACGAGCCCCGCGCCACCGGGCACATCCCGGAGATGGTCGAGCTCATGCAGCGGCTCATCGACACCGGTCACGGCTACGCGGGTGACGGTGACGTCTACTTCGATGTGCGGTCGTATCCGGAGTACGGGGCTCTCTCGGGCCAGCGACTCGATGACATGAAGGACGCGGCCGACGCCGATCCGCGCGGCAAGAAGGACGCCCGCGACTTCGCGATGTGGAAGTCGGCCAAGCCGGGGGAGCCGGCATGGGACACCCCGTGGGGTCCCGGACGCCCCGGGTGGCACATCGAGTGCTCGGCGATGGCGGCCAAGTACCTCGGCGCGAACTTCGACATCCACGGTGGCGGACTTGACCTCGTGTTCCCGCACCACGAGAACGAGATCGCGCAGTCCAAGGCAGCCGGTGACGGCTTCGCCAACTACTGGCTGCACAACGCTTGGGTCACCACGGCCGGCGAGAAGATGAGCAAGTCGCTCGGCAACTCCCTGCTGGTCGATCAGGTCGTGCAGCGGGTGCGCCCGGTCGAGCTGCGCTACTACCTCGCGGGCGCGCACTACCGGTCGATGCTGGAGTACTCCGACGAGCACGTGGCCGAGGCCGGGCAGGGCTACCGGCGCATCGAGGGCTTCCTCGAGCGCGCAGCCCAGTCCCTCGGCATCGCGGGAGTCCCTGACGTGTCTGCGGATGCCCGTCCTGCTGCCTTCGACGCCGCGATGGACGACGACATCTCCGTGCCCCAGGCCCTGGCTGTTCTGCACGAGACCGTGCGCGAGGGCAATGCCGCGCTCGCGGCGGACGACGATGCCGCGGTGCGTTCAGCCTTCGACGCTGTGCTGGCCATGGTCGACGTGCTGGGCATCAACCCGTACGCCGAGCCGTGGGCATCCGGCGGTGGTGAGGGTCGCGAGACCGAGGTCATCGACGCGCTGGTCCATGCACTGCTCGACCAGCGGCAGCAGGCCCGGGCCCGCAAGGACTTCGCGGCGGCCGACGCCATCCGTGACGGACTCGATGCCATGGGCATCAAGGTCGAGGACACCCCCACCGGCGCCCGCTGGTCACTGAACTGAGGAGAGCTCCGATGGCAGGCAACTCACAGCGCCGCGGCGCGATGCGCAAGGAAGGCACCAAGAAGGGTGCCACCGTCGGCTCGGGCGGCCAGCGTCGCGCCAAGCTCGAGGGCAAGGGCCCGACCCCCAAGGCGAAGGACCGTCCGCACCACCCGGCGGCTCGCCGCGAGCGGGCCGCACAGAAGCGTGCCGCTAAGCGCTCCCCGGCGAAGTCGACGGGCACGCGTCGCTCGCAGGGGAGCCACCTGATGGGCCGCAACCCCGTGGTCGAGGCGCTCCGCGCCGACATCCCGGCGACGGGGCTGTATGTGCAGGCCAAGGCTGACGCCGACGACCGGTGGCGCGAGGCGATGAAGATCGCCGTGGCGCGAGGCATCCCGATCATGGAGGTCGCCCGCACCGAGCTCGATCGCATGACTGACGGCGGCGTGCATCAGGGCCTGGTGCTCACTGTCGGCGAGTACCAGTACGCCGACCTGTCCCGGATCACGTCGGGCAACCTTGTCGTCGTCCTCGACGGGGTGACCGATCCCCGCAATCTCGGGGCGATCGCCCGGTCCGCGGCAGCTTTCGGGGCCGACGGCATCGTGATCCCGACCCGCCGCTCCGTGGGTGTCACCGCGTCTGCGTGGAAGACCTCGGCTGGTGCGCTGTCACGGATTCCCGTCGCGCAGGTCACCAACACGACGCGTGCTCTGAAGGACCTGCAGCAGGCCGGCTTCTCCGTCGTCGGGCTCGCTGCCGATGCCGACGTCACCCTCGAGGGTCTGGACCGATCAGTCCTCACCGATCAGGTGGCGATCGTGGTCGGCGCCGAGGGCGCTGGCCTGTCGCGCCTCGTGGGTGAGACGTGCGACTGGCGCGTCAGCATCCCGATGGCGTCGGGCAACGAGTCGCTCAACGCGTCAGTGGCCGCGGCCATCGTCCTTCAGGCGGTGTTCTCCGCCCGCTCATGATCACCCTCGCCGGGGGTGGAGTCGGCTGACTTCCTTCCGGCGGTGAGCGCGTTGCCGATCAGCGGGAACACGAGCACGCTCAGTGCTCCGGCGCCCACCGCGGAGGCGGCGCCGGCAGCGGTCATGACGCCATTCTCGACCTGGATCGTGGTGACCGCGACGATGATCGGCAGGCCGGTCGCGGCATAGAGCGTGAAGCGGGCGCGCTGACGTGTGTCAGGTATCGCGTTGCGGTAGAGGAACCACTGTGGAAGGCCGCGCACGATCAGCAGGGCGACGAAGAAGACGAGCATCGGCCGGGGGTTCTCGGCGATCGACCGGACATCCATCGTGGCACCGGAGACGACGAAGAACAGCGGGATGAGGAAGCCGAACCCGATCGCCTCGATGCGCACCTGCAGGCGCGACTCGGCGACCGGCGGAGAGAACCGCCGCACGATGATGCCGGCGATGAACGCCCCGAGCACCACGTCCAGCCCGAAGGAGCCCGCGAGGGCGAGCATGAGGATGACCAGCAGCAGCGTCAGCCGGAGCGCCGTCTGCGAACTGGTCCCGTGCCCGCGTTCCATGACCTCGCGGATGCGATCCCCAGCGAACCGAGAGGGGACCACGGCCAGCACGAAGGCGACCACAGCGAAAGCGAACAGGCTGATGATCGCCGCGAACGATGACTTCGTGCTCAGCAGCACCGAGATCGCGACGATCGGACCGAACTCGCCCCATGCGCCCGCGCCCATGAAGAAGGTGCCGAACTTCGAGTTCAGTTCTCCGCGGTCACGGATCATCGGCAGCAGGGTGCCCAGGGCGGTGGACGTGAGGGCGATCGCGATGCCGACAACGCCGTGGGCCTTCTCGGTGGCCACGAAGATGAAGGCGACGATCAGCGCGAGCCCCAGCGAGATTGCCCAGCCGATGGCCGCCAGCTTGCCGCTCTGGCCCCGGATCGCCCGCTGCTCGAGTTCCAGTCCGGCGAGGAAGAACAGCAGGCCCAGGCCGAGCTCGGACAGCAGGCCGATGGTGTCATCGACCTCGATCCACCCCGCCATCTCCGGGCCCAGCAGGATGCCGAATCCGAGGAGCAGCACCACCTCGGCGATCTTGATCCGCAGGACGCCCACGATGATCGGCACGAACGCCGCGATCGCGGCGATGACCACGAGGGACTGCAGTTCCGAGTGCATCAGGGCTCCCCTTGCTGGGACGACTCTGGCGGCAGGACGATCCTGAGGGTAGCGGTGTCGTCACTCGCAGACCCCTCCCTTGCTCCGAGAACCGACTTCTCGTCGGGCTTGGCGCGCAGGACGGTCTCGACGTAATCCGACACCGCATCGCCGAACGGCACGCTCGCGCCCGCGCGCTCGGACATGAACCATCGGTGCTCCAGCACCTCGTGGAAGATCTCCGCCGGCTCGAGCTTGCCGCGTAGCTCCGGGCCGACCTCGGCCATCACGCACTCGAAGCGGTCGGTGACCCAGCGGTGCGCGGCGATCTGCTCATCGTCGGTCTCCAGACCGAGCTTCATCCGATAGGAGTCCAGGTCGTTCAGCAGGCGCCGCGCCTGGTTCTCCTCGACGTCGAGCCCGGTCAGTTGCATGAGTCGGCGGGTGTGGTGGCCGACATCGACGACCTTGGCCGCCACCGTGATGTGCTCGCCGTCGGGCTGGGTGTCGACCTGGAGCTCGGCCACGTCGAACCCGAGGTCATTCAGGCGTCGCATCCGTGACTCCATGCGGTAGCGGTCCTCCCGGGAGACGACGAGCGGCTGGGTGATCTCCTGCCACAGGGCGTCGTACCGATTGCGGAGTGAGACGCCGGTGACGATCGGGTCGATGCCCTCCTGGAGGCGCCCGCCGGCCTGCAGGTCCATCAACTCGCCCGCGACATTGGTGGCCGCCGTCTCGAGGTCGTACTCCCGCTGCCCGTCGGACAGGTGCGGGTGAAGCTCGCCGGTCTCTGCGTCCACGAGGTATGCCGCGAAGACGCCGGCGTCGCGACGGAAGAGCGTGTTCGACAGCGAGCAGTCGTTCCACGAGAAGCCGACGAGATGAAGCTGGACGAGCAGCAGGGCGAGCGCATCGATCAGTCGCTCGGCCGTCTCCTTGCGCAGGCTGGTGGAGAACAGGGCGCGGTAGGGCAGGGAGAACTCGAGCTGCCGGGTGATGAGGGCCCCTGGAAGCGGCTCGCCGCTCTCGTCGGTTCGGTCGAGCACCACACCGACGGGCTCGACGCAGGGCACGTCGCGTCGTTCAAGATCGAACAGCAGCGAGTACTCGCGCGTGGCGAAGGACTCTTCGATCTCCTTGATCGCGTAGACGACTCCCTCGATCCGTACGAAGCGCACGATGTGGCGCGAGATGCCGCGGGGGAGGGCGACGACGAGATCCTCGGGCCACTCCTCCAGTGGCGTGCTCCACGGCAGCGTGGCCAGCAGCGGCTCCCCCAGTCGGCCGGTCATGCGCATGGTGATGAGCCTTCCACGCCGGAGCCTCGGGGACGACCCCTAGGGTGAAGCCCGTGGCAGAGAACCCCCGCGCGCGGCTGGCCGACATCGCCGAGCAGGCGGGTGTCAGCGAGGCGACGGTGTCGCGCGTGCTGAACGATCGACCCGGCGTCTCGACCACCACGCGGCAGGCCGTGCTCACGGCCCTCGATGTCCTCGGCTACGAGCGCCCCATCCGCCTGCGCGGCCAGTCGGGCCTCGTCGGCCTGATCGTGCCGGAACTGGAGAACCCGATCTTCCCGGCGTTCGCGCAGGTGATGGAGACGCTGCTCGCCCAGTACGGCTATACGCCGGTGCTGTGCACCCAGACCCCCGGCGGCGTGACCGAGGACGAGTACGTCGAACTCCTCCTCGACCGTGGCGTGGCCGGCATCATCGTCGTGTCCGGGCTGCATGCCGATGCGACGGCCGACCACGCGGCCTACCGGGCGCTCGTGGAGCGTGGGCTCCCGCTCGTCCTTGTCAACGGATATGCGGAGGGCGTGGACGCACCCTTCATCTCCGATGACGACGTCACGGCCATGGACCTCGCCGTGTCGCACCTGACCTCGATGGGTCATCGCCGCATCGGTCTGGCGGTCGGGCCGCAGCGCTTCGTTCCCGTCGTGCGCAAGCGAGCCGGCTTCATCGCCGCGATGGGCAGACTGACCGGGATGAGCGAGGAGGAGGCCGCCGGCCTGGTCAGCCATTCGCTCTTCACCGTCGAGGGCGGGCAAGCCGCGGCCCATCACCTGCTCGGCCTCGGCGTGACCGCCATCGTGTGCGGATCGGACCTCATGGCCCTGGGTGCCATCCGGACGGTCCGCCAGCGCGGTCTGCGGGTTCCCGAGGATGTCTCCGTCGTCGGGTATGACGACTCCCGACTCATCGCCTACACGGACCCGCCGCTGACCACGGTGCGTCAGGCGGTCGGAGAGATGGGCACGGCCGCCGTGCAGGCCCTGCTCGACGAGATCAACGGCACTCCCGCACCGCGCGATGAGTTCATCTTCCGCCCCGAGCTCGTGGTCCGTGGATCGACCGGCCCGGCACCGCGGGGTGATGGGTGAGCAGAACCACGACCTTCTTCGGTCATCCGTGGGGGCTGGCGACCCTCGCCACCACAGAGTTGTGGGAGCGCTTCTCGTTCTACGGGATGCGGGCCATCCTCGTGCTCTACCTGGTCGCCGCTGTCGATGAGGCGGACCCCGCGCAGGCCGGTCTGGGCTTCACCCTCGCCACGGCCGGGGCGATCTACGGCTCGTACAACGCCCTCGTCTACCTCACCCCGCTCGCTGGCGGCTGGATCGCCGACCGCATCATCGGGGCCCGTCGCTCGGTGCTGCTCGGCGGCATCGTCATCGCCCTCGGGCACTACGCCATGGCGGCGCCGTGGGAGTCCTTCTTCTGGCTGGGGCTGCTGCTCATCGCAGCCGGCACCGGCCTGCTGAAGCCGAACGTCTCCGCGATGGTCGGTGACCTCTACGTCGGCCAGCCCGAGGCCCGCAAGGACTCGGCCTTCTCAATCTTCTACATGGGCATCAACCTCGGGGCCTTCCTCGCCCCGCTGGTCACCGGGTGGCTGGCCATCGAGTACGGCTGGGAGTGGGGCTTCCTCGCGGCCGGCATCGGCATGACGATCGCCGTCGTGGTCTACGTGCTGGGCTGGCCCAGCCTGCGCGGCGCGGGCGCCGATGTGCCGCACCGCGCCGATGCACGCACCATCCGCAAGGTGAGTTTGCTGACGCTGCTGGGCTTCGTGACCTTCGGCGCCGTCTTCGCGATCCAGGGCATCTGGACCGGCTACTCGGTCGATGACGTCGCCATGCTCCTGACGTGGACGATCGTCCTCATCGCCATCGGCTACTTCGTCGTGCTGTTCCGCTCCCCACTGGTGGGTCCCTCGGATCGGCCGAAGCTCAAGGCCTTCGTCGCCCTGTTCATCGGAGCAGCCCTGTTCTGGATGATCTTCGATCAGGCCGGATCGACGCTGACGATCCTCGCGAGCGACTGGACGGACCGATCGATCGGCACATGGGTCATGCCCGCCGCGTGGCTGCAGTCGGTCAACCCGATCTTCATCATCGTGTTCGCGCCGATCTTCGCGTGGCTGTGGACCAAGCTCGCCAACCGGGCGCCGAGCACACCGATGAAGTTCGCCATCGCGATCATCGGCATCGGCCTGTCCTTCTGGCTGCTGGTGCTGCCCGGCATCGCTGCCGACAACGGGCAGAACAGTGCGGTGTGGTGGCTCATCGGTGCTTACCTGCTGCAGACGTGGGCGGAGCTGCTGCTCTCGCCGACGGGGCTCGCCGCCTCGACGACGCTCGCGCCGGTCGGGCTGGGCAGTCAGGTCCTGGCGCTGTGGTTCCTCGCCGTCTCGGTCGGTGACTCGATCGGCGGTCAGGTCATCCGCTTCTTCTCCGGGTACGGGTTCGGCCCGTTCTTCGCCGGCCTCGGCGCGGTGGCCGTCGTGGTGGGCATCGCCTACGTCTTCCTGGCCCGTCGCGTCGCCCGGCTCATGGCCGAGTGACCTGACCGCCTCGGTACGCTGCGCCGATGACATCACGTGCCAAGGCGAGCGGGGGCGCGTCCAGCAGTACTCGAGGCCTCGCCCAGATGGCCATCTTCGCCGCCATCATCTCGGTGATGGGTCTTGTGCCCGCCTTCCCCGTGCCCGGTATGCCGGTGCCGATCACCCTGCAGACCCTGGGCGTGATGCTCGCCGGGTCGATCCTGGGGGCGCGCAAGGGCGCGGGAGCCGTCCTGCTGTTCCTGCTGCTCGTGGCCATCGGCCTGCCGCTGCTCGCCGGCGGCCGGGGTGGGCTGGGAGTGTTCACCACGCCCAGCGTCGGCTTCCTCATCGGCTGGCCGATCGCGGCCCTGGTGATCGGCTGGCTGGTGCAGCGCGCAGGCGCACCGTATCGACTCTGGTGGGGTGTCCTCGCCAACATCATCGGCGGCATCATCGTCATGTACGTCTTCGGCCTCGGCGGCATCATGATCGTCGGCGGCCTGACCCTCCCGGCAGCGCTCGCCGCGACGGCTGTCTTCATCCCGGGCGACATCGTCAAGGCCGTGCTGGCGGCGCTCATCGCCAAGCCGGTCCACTCGGCCTACCCGGGGCTGCTGCCGCAGCGAGCCCGGCGCGAGGCGTCCGCGGATGCCCCCGTCGGCTGAGTCCATCGACCTCACGGCCTGGGCGGATCCCGTCGAGGGGTTCCGTCATGCCCGAGATGAGGGTCGGCTGATCTCGCTGCCGACATCGGGCACGACCAGCCGGCCGCGGCGCATCCTGCGCACCCCGGAGTCGTGGGCGCTGTCCTTCGAAGCGGTCACAGACCTCTCCGGCATCGATGGCGACTCTCATGTGTGGATCCCCGGGCCCCTCACCGCGACGATGAACCTCTTCGCACGGATCCATGCCGAGCATGCGGCGGCCGCGCTGGCGACCGCACCCGGCGCCGCGACCCATGCGCACCTCACGCCGCTGTCCCTGCGACGCACCGTGGACGACGACCTCCTGCGCCCGGGCACCACGGTGATCGTCGCGGGCGATGCGCTGCCGACGGCCCTGCGTGACCGTGCGGCAGCGGCGGGCCTCGTCGTGCACCACTACTACGGCGCGAGCGAGCTGTCCTTCGTGGCCTGGGACCGCGGCGATGGGCTCAGGGCATTTCCCGGGGTCGAGGTCGCGATCATCGACGGCGTGATCTGGGTGCGGTCTCCCTATGTCTGTGCGCGGTACGACGAACCGGGTGGCCAAGGCCCGGACGGCGACGGACCCCTGCAGCGCGACGCACAGGGCTTCATGACGGTCGGCGACCTCGGCCGGATGAGCGACGGCGTGCTCACGGTGGCGGGCCGCGGGACGGATGCGGTGACCACGGCGGGTGTGACGGTTCTGGTCGCCGATGTGGAGGCCGCGCTGAGCGCCGAGGCCCGGGGTGAGATCTGCGTGGTCGGTCTGCCCGATGAGCGCCTCGGCGCGGTGGTCGTCGCCGCCGTGACCGACCCCACCGATGTCGAACGGCTGCGCGGTGCGGCCCGCCAGGTGCTGGCGCCTGCGCAGCGCCCGGCACAGTGGTTCGTCGTCGACTCCCTGCCCCCGACGGCCGCGGGCAAGGTGGACCGCTCCGCGCTCGCCGCCATGCTCCGGGCCGCCGATCCGGTGCGAGTGGCACGATGACCGCGTGAGCACTGATCCGCGGCCGGTTGTCGTCGCCGCGGTCCGCAGCCCCATCGGCACCTCGGGTGGGTCGCTCGGCTGCGCGACGGTCGAGCAGCTGGCCGCCCCGGTCATCGCCGAACTCCTCGACCGATCCTCAGGAGTCGAGCCGGCAGGCGCTGTGCTCGGCAACTGCATGGGGCCGGGCGGCAACGTCGCCCGTGTCGCGTCCCTCGCCGGCGGGATGCCCGAGCAGACATGGGCACTGTCCGTGGATCAGCAGTGCTCGAGTGGGCTGGCTGCGGTGGCCACG
>JAUHZW010000117.1 GCA_030425745.1 Actinomycetes bacterium | reverse complement strand
CACCAGTCGCACGTCACCGCATACAGCTCGGCTCCCTCGTACGGGGAGCCGAGCTGTATGCGTGTACAACTCAACGCGGACTTCAGTTTCTCACCCGTCACACGCGACGCCAGGCCTCATTGGTGAGCGCCAGTGGAGAGAAAAGGTGAAGAAAGTCAGCAAAACCCCTTCCCATTCCTAGGACGTGCAGGTACTTTTGCGGGGCTCGGGTTCACATGGCCCCCTACTGGAAGAGAGAACCATGCGCAAGACCATCGCAGCAGCCGCGCTCGTCGCGGCTGGGTCGCTGGCTCTGGTCGGCATCGCGCCGGCCGCCACCTCCGCGCCTGCTGCAGCCCCGGCTGCCGACGGCGTCGCGACCGCCAAGAAGATCGTTGGGCGCTACAGCCCCAACCCAAAGAACATCGGGATCACCAAGAAGCTGACCAAGAGGCCCCCGAAGGGCAAGTACGTGGTCATGCTCTCCAACGGTGGTGACGAGAACAGGTGCTCGACGAGGCGATCATGGCCGCGTCGAAGGACCTCGGCTGGAAGTCCAAGGAGCTCGTGGGTGCGGTCGACCCGGAGACCCAGCGCAAGCTGTTCTCCCAGGCCCTGTCCCTCAAGCCGGACTACATCCACATCTCCGGCATCGAGCCCTCCACGCTGTCTGACCTTCTGCCGAAGGCCAAGAAGCAGGGCGTCGTCGTGATCTGCTCGGCCTGCATGAGCAAGCCGGTCTCCGCTCTCGAGGACACCCACATCGCCGGCCCGAAGATGCTGGACCGCTGGGGCCAGATGATCGCGGCCTACACGGTGGCCAACACCAACGGCAAGGCCAACGTGCAGGGCATCACGGTGCCGCTGTACCCGATCCTCATCCGCTTCGATCAGGCCTACGAGAAGAACCTCAAGCGCCTGTGCCCGACCTGCAAGTACGAGGCGAACCCGCAGCAGCTGACCGACATCTTCGCGGGCAAGGTGCCCTCGGCCGTCGTCAGCATCATGAAGGCCAACCCGAGCACCAACTGGCTCGTGTCTGACCTCGGTGGCTGGATGGTCGGCGTTCCCGCCGCCCTGAAGTCCGCTGGCCTCAACGGCAAGGCTCAGATCGGTGGTCTGACCGCCGGCAAGGCCAACATCCAGGGTCTGAAGGACGGCACTGAGTCGGCATGGACCGGCTACTCGCTGCCCATCGTCGGCTACAGCGTCGTCGACAGCATGGCCCGCAACTCGGTCGGCATGCCGTACGTCACCAACGATCTGCCCACGCAGATCCTGACGCCGCAGAACATCGACAAGGCCGTCCTCACGGCCGATGGTGACTACCTGGGCGTCAAGGACTACCGCAACCAGTTCCTCAAGCTCTGGCGCGTGAAGTAGTCCTCGCATCACCCTTCGGAGAGGGCCCGGTCCGTCTGGACCGGGCCCTTTCTTCACCTCAGTATCTTTACTTGACGTTCAGTATCTTCGGGTGCAGAATCGTCGCACCACCACACGAGGAGTCCGCAGCCCATGACCGACGTGGCACCCGCCCAGCACGTGACGACCCAGCGCGAGTCCCTGGAGCCGCCGTGCCCCCGCTCCCCGGGCAAGAGTGTTCAGGAGTACCTCGACGAGGACGCGCGCCCTGTGCCTCCGGTGCTGCGCTATGACATCAACGAGGACCTCGGCACCGAGGATCTCGACGTCGACCGCTACATCTCCCGGGACTTCCACGACAAGGAGGTCGAGAAGGTATGGCGGCGCGTGTGGCAGTTCGTCTGCCGCGAGGACCACATCCCCGAGCCGGGCGATCACATCACCTATGACATCGCCGATGACAAGTTCATCATCATGCGCCAGCCCGATGGCAGCATCAAGGCCCTGTCGAACGTCTGCCTGCACCGCGGCCGGGCGCTGCGTCAGGAGGGCGGCCGCGTCAGCGAACTGCGCTGCCCCTTCCACGGCTTCTCCTGGAACATCGACGGCTCGTCCAAGAACATCCCGTGCCAGTGGGACTTCCCGCAGATCAACCAGGAGGAGTTCAGCCTGCCCGAGGTGCAGGTGGCGACGTGGAACGGATTCGTCTTCATCAACATGGATCCCGAGGCTGAGTCGCTGGAGGACTTCCTCGGCACGATGCTCAATGACTGGGAGCGGTGGGACTACACCGACCGCATCGTGTACTCGCACTTCGGCGGCATCGTCGACTGCAACTGGAAGGTCGCCGGCGAGGCGTTCATCGAGGGCTTCCACTCGCTGGCCACCCACCCGCAGATGATGGAGTGGCTCGGCGACGAGAACACCCAGTACGACGTCATCCCCGAGGAGAACTGGAACCGCCAGATCGTCCCGCAGGGCGTGCCCAGCCCGACCATCGCGAACCACATCTCCGAGCAGGAGGTGCTCGACTCCTACTACGAGACCCGTGCCTTCTACACGGCCGGCAAGGGCCGCGACCTGTCCGCCGGTGACGACGGCACCCCTCGGGTGCCGATGGACTCCACCGCCCGCAAGGAGCTCGCCGCCCAGATGCGCGAGGCGCTGCAGGCGCAGTCGGGCAACGATCAGGACCACTGGACCGATTCAGAACTGCTCGACGGCAACCAGTACTTCGTCTTCCCGAACTTCTACGTGTTCGCGGGTCCGCGCACCAATGCGGTCTACCGGTTCCGTCCGTACGGCAATGACCCTGACCGGTGCATCGCCGAGGTCTTCCTGCTGGCGCAGCAGCCGGCCGACGGCTCGCACCCCAAGCCGGCCGAGCCACGCTGGCTGCAGCCGGGGGAGACGTTCTCCGACATCAAGGAGATCGGCCTGCTCGGCCCGGTGTTCGATCAGGACATGGCGAACATGCCCTACATCCAGCAGGGGCTGAAGTCACTGCGTCGCCCGGGCATCGCCTTGGCCAGGTATCAGGAGAATCGGATCCGGCATTACCACAAGATCCTGGACGAGTGGATCGCCCGCGACTGATCTCTCCGCCGAGTGCACGGCTATCTGTCACAAGACCTGCCTTAGTGACAGATAGCCGTGGACTCGGCGCGTAAAGGCTGGCGGCTACTGCTCGTCGTAGCGCAGGACGTAGCTGACGCGGTCCATCCGCGATCGGCGCGTCACCCGCAGCACCGGGGAGCCGGTCTCGTCGGCCGTGAGGCCGTCGCGCACCAGGATCGGTGAGCCCGCCCGCACGCCGAGGGTCTCGGCATCGTCCATCGACGCGGCATCGGCGGAGATCGCCCGCCAGATGGGTCGCAGTTCGTCGACGACCTCGTTGAGCTGGCCGTAGAGCCCGGTCGAGGAATTCCAGTTCCCTGCCGGATCGTCGAGCAGGTCACGCGGGAACCAGGACGTCGACCACATCCATGACTCGCCCTGCACGACGATCGCGTTGTCCACACGCCACAGCGGCCCCGGGGGCAGTTCGATGGAGGCCCGGGCGGGGCCCGCGTCGACCTTCATCGCCCGCAGGAACACGTCCTCATAGGTGTAGCCCTGGGCGGCGATCTGTGCGGTCATGCTCTCCACGAGGGAGTCGGTCGAGAGCTTCTGCGACACCGGAAGCCGCACGATGGGTGCGCTGACGTAGGTGCCTGAGCCCTGACGGGACTCCACGACCCCGGCCCGGGCAAGCTCCTCGATCGCCCGACGGACCGTCAGCCGGTTGACGCCGAGCTCCTCCGCAAGCCGCGACTCCGAGGGGAGCCGCTCTCCGGGCGCGTACGTGCCGTCGTCGATCGATGACTTGATCGCCTGGCGAACGCGCTCGTAGAGGGGGACCTCAGCCATGGCGCGACCGTATCGGTCATCGACCCGCGGATGTCGGAGGTGGGGAGGACGGGGTAGTTTCTTTAGATGGACTCCAGTACGATCGCCGGCGTGACGGATGACCTCGCCCAGCGTGTCCAGCGCCTCGAGGACCGATTCGCGATCCAGGACCTCATCGTCAACTACGCGACACTGCTCGACGACGCCCAGTGGGATGAACTCGGGGAGCTCTTCGCCACCGACGGGGTGTTCGGCTCGCCCCACAGCACCACCGCGGGCCGTGCGGCCGTGGTCGAGAACTTCAAGGTCAAGCACGCCCCGTTCACCTGGACGTGGCACGACCCGCACGGCATCTCGATCGAGCTGATCGACGCCGACCATGCCAAGGGCACCGTTATCGGCTACGCCGAACTGGGCAATGCGGAGACCACCATCGTCACGTCGATCCGCTACCTCGACGACTACCGCCGAGAGGATGGCCGCTGGCGGTTCGCACGCCGCACCGTGCTCAGCGTGTACGGGGTCGCCGAGGACGATCGGGCCGCAGGTGGCCTGCGTGAGTCCGACCGCAAGCGCTGGCCCGGGCGCCCCTCGGGTGCTGCCGAGCTGCCCGACTTCGAGCGTCGCTTCCCCGGGTTCCCCGGATGAGCGTGAGCAGCGCGCCGTCGCCCGAGGTGGGCGCACAGGTCGAGCTGGGGGGCCTGTACAACGTCCGCGACCTCGGCGGATACCGCGGTCAGGATGGCCGGCGGGTGCGCAGCGGGATGCTGTACCGATCCTCGAGCCTGCACCGTCTTCGCGACGAGGAGGCCTGGCGGGACTTCGGTGCTCGCAGTGTCGTGGACCTTCGCTACGACCGTGAGCGCGAGGCCTTTCCCCTGCCTGACTTCATCACGCATGACATTCACGCGCCGATGCTTCCCAACACCTGGAAGTCGGACCCCGAGGCCAAGAAGGGTCCGGCCGAGGAGTTCTTGAGCGCTGTCTTCCACAGCATGCTCGAACTCGGGCAGGACTCCGTCCGCAGCGTGCTCCGGCAACTGACCCGATCCGAGGCGTACCCGGCCGTCTTCTTCTGCATGGCCGGCAAGGACCGCACCGGGGTCCTCGCGGCGATCCTGCTGTCCTTGCTGGGCGTCAGCGAGGAGGACATCGCCGATGACTTCGAGCTGAGCGGCGACCAGGTCGTCGCCCTGGTGGCCCACCTCCGCACACGTGAGGACTTCGAGAACCACCCCATGATGAACCAGCCCGAGCCGATCCTCCGAGCTCCCCGCGGAGCGATGGAACGGTTCCTGGCCGAGGTGGACGTCCGGTACGGCGGGCTGACGGGGTATGTCGCCACCCTGGATGTCGACGACGAGACCGTTGAAGCACTGCAATCCCTACTGTTGGAGGAATCGTGATCGAACGCCGCGACCTGTACATCGACGGTCAGTGGGTGACGCCGGACTCCGGTGAGGTCATCTCGGTCGACGAGGCCGCTTCAGGCGAACTCATCGGCACCGTGCCGGCTGGCGATGCGACGGACGCCGAGCGGGCGATCCTGGCGGCGCGCCGATCCTTCGACACCTGGTCGAACGTCCCGATCGCCGAGCGCGCCGATGTCGTCACGGCGATCGCCGACGGGCTGAAGGCCCGAGCCGATGAGCTGGGTGAGGTCATGGCGATGGAGGTCGGCACGCCGATCAGTCTTTCCGCTCGCGTCCAGGTCGGCCTCGCGGTGTCGGTGTTCGAGACCACCGCGGAGGCGGCTCGGGAGATGCCGTCCGAGGAGATCATCGGCTCGTCGGTCGTCTACCGCGTGCCCGCTGGCGTGGTCGGCGCCATCACGCCGTGGAACTACCCGCTCTACCAGCTGGCCGCGAAGGTCGGCCCCGCGCTTGCGGCCGGCTGCCCCGTCGTCGTCAAGCCCAGCAGTGTGGCTCCTCTGGCCACGTTCGCGCTTGCCGAGATCGTCGACGACCTCGGTCTCCCGGACGGTGTCTTCAACCTGGTCTCGGGTCGTGGCGCGCTGGTGGGCGATCTGCTGTCCTCGCACCCGCAGGTCGACATGGTGAGCCTGACCGGCTCGACGGGTGCCGGTCAGCAGGTTGCCCGTTCCGCGGCAGGCACGATCAAGAAGGTCGCCCTCGAGCTCGGTGGCAAGTCCGCCTTCCTCATCGCTGAGGGTGCCGACATGGACGCGGCGATGGCCGCTGCGATCCGCAGCTGCTTCGTCAACAACGGCCAGACGTGCGCGGCGACCACCCGGCTGATCGTCCCGCAGGGGCTCCTTGCCGAGGTCGAGGAGCGTGCCGCGGCGCTGGTCAATGCGATGAAGGTCGGCAACCCGCTGGATCCGGAGACCGATCTGGGGCCGGTCGCGTCGGCTGGCCAGTTCCGCACGGTCAGCAGGTACATCGAGATCGGCATGGACGAGGGCACGCTGATCGCTGGCGGCCCCGGCCCGGTCGAGGGCCTGGACCGTGGCTACTTCGTCAAGCCCACCGTGTTCAGCCGACTCGATCCGGGCGCGACGATCGTCCAGGAGGAGATCTTCGGCCCAGTCCTGTCGATCCTGTCCTACGAGGGTGGCCCGGAGAACGGCGTGGCCATCGCGAATGACAGCGAGTTCGGGCTGTCCGGCTCCGTCTATGCAGCCGACATCCCGACGGCGGTGGGGCTCGCACGCCAGATGCGCACCGGCCAGGTCGCGGTCAACGGCGGTCGCTTCAACGCTCGCGCACCCTTCGGTGGCTTCAAGACCTCCGGTGTCGGGCGCGAGCTCGGTCACCACGGGCTCATGGAGTACTTCGAGATGATCAGCCTGCAGTTCCCGTCGGCCGAGGCCGTCGAGGACTTCGGCGATCAGGTCTGAGCATCCGTGGCTGAACCGTGTGAGGTCCTGCTCGTCCGGCATGCCCTGCCCGCTCCCGACGGCACGCTCGACCCGGGCCTCGGTGACGAGGGACGAGCGCAGGCCGAGGCGCTGGCCCGACACCTCGAGGGCGTCGACCTCGCCGCGATCTACTCGAGCCATCTCATCCGCGCCGTCCAGACCGCAGAGCCGCTGGTCCGGGCTCGCGGCCTCGACCTGCGGATCGACGAGGGTCTGAGGGAGTGGCAGTCCGATGCCACGTCGTACAAGGGCACC
>JAUHZW010000116.1 GCA_030425745.1 Actinomycetes bacterium | reverse complement strand
ATCATCGATCGTCACGATCAGGCCCGGCCCACTGAGCGCCGCCACCCCACCCTCTGCTGCGAGCAACTGCAGTTCGACGTCTCGTGCCGAGTCCTCGTCATCGACTGCGAGATCACGGCGCAGTTCCTCGACCGCGTCGGTGCCGGATGCGACCTGGTCCTCCAGCGAGCGCACCTGTGCGGAGAGATCTCGGGCACGTTCGGCGAGCGCCTCCTGGGTTCCGGTGCGCACCTCTGACGTCGAACGGAACGTCACCGCCGCGGCGACGATGATGATCCCCACGAGTGCCGTGGCCACAGCGACCATGACGCCACCCACTATCGGTGCCCGCGCAATTGTGGGTCGGTCGGTTGGCTGGTCGTCGGGGTAGTCATCCTCGGTGACCTGTCGCAGGAACTTCTCCAGGACTTCGTTCATGCGTTCGTGATCACCTCACGCCACCGCGCGAGAAGCTGCTCGGCCTCCCGGGTGTCTCCGGCCTCGGCGTAGAGGCTCACACTGGCCTGTCCGTCGTCGGGCAGGACGAGGCACCAACTGTCGTCGGGCTCGACGAGCCGAATGCCATCCGTGGTGTCGATCCGCAGGTGTGCGCCGGCGGTGCGCACCGTCCGCATGGCAGCTGCCCGCCGATGCCACGGAAGCGGGACGATCTGTGAGGCCACGCACGTGGCCGGGATGCGTTCGTCGAGACCGCTCAGAGGAAGCTCCGCATCCGCCATGTGCGACAGCAGCATCATGAGAGCGCACGACGCGTCCGGACCCGGGCCGAGCGCGGGAATGACGAAGCGACCGCGACCGTCGCCCGCGAGGATGACCGACGGATCGGCACCTGCGGCAGCCAGGGCCGTCGCCCCGGCGCCGATCCTCCTGATAGACGCCCCGTGGAACGCGGCCACCTGCTCGGCCAGCCGACTCGCCGTGACCGGGACCGCGATGACCCCTTCGTGGCGGTGCGAGGCTACGAGATCGAGCATCACCAGGAGCATGCGACCGTCGTCGATCACCCGCCCCCGCTCGTCGACGACGCTCAGCCGCTCACCAGCCGGACCGACACGGGCTCCCATGCATGCCCCGGAGGACACGACCAGACCGCTCAGGCGGTGCAGAGCCGCCTCGCGTCGTGCCGGTGGATCTGCCGCACCGGAGTCCTCCAGTGCCGTGCCCAGGGTGAGGGCGTCGAGCCCCAGCCGACCCATGAGGCTCGACAGCACCCCGATGGCCGGACCACCCCCGGCGTCCAGGACGATCCGCGGCCGAGTGCGCCGGATCGCCTCAAGGTCCACCACCGCTTCCACATCATGGGTGTAGTCGTCGATCACCCGGTGTGGGGTGCGGATGTCGCCGATGTCCGATGGCAGCGGACGACGGAACTCGCGGCGGGTGTAGATGCGCTCGATGGCATCTCGACGTGAGGCGTCAATCTCGGCTCCTCGGGTGTTGAGGAACTGGATGTCCAGTGACTCAGGGCGGCCTGGGGTTGTTCGGAGGATGACTCCCCCATCGGAGTAGCGGGCGGTGTCATTGCGCACCAGAGGTGTCGGCACCGCCCTCAGGTCGCGAATGGTCATGCCCGCGGCAGTGAGGCTTCCGGCAAGAGCGCGATTCAGCGCGCGGGCCGCGCGGGAGTGATCCCGACCGACCGTGACCGTCGCCCCCTTGGGCAGCGTGGTGGCGAAGGCCGCCGCGAGCCGGACGATCCGCTCCGGTGTCATGTCAACGTTGACGATGCCACTGACCCTGCCATCGCTGAAGACCTGACGCTGCGACGCAGTCTCCCAGACGACGGACTCATCGATGACGCTTCCCTCGCCGATCGTCTTCCCGGGATAGATCATGACGTCCGTGCCGATGACGGCGCCTTCCATGATGGTCGAACCGTCGGCTATGACGGCTCCGGTGAGCACCCGCACACCGCGTCGGATCTCGGCGGCACGCCCGATGATCGCTCCGGCGAGCTCTGCGCCTTCCCCGACGAAGACGTTCGGGTGCAGGATCGTGTGGTCCACGACGGACCGTGGCCGCACCAGTGCATTGGTGCCGACCACGGTGTACGGCCCGACCACGGCATCGTGCTCGATCTTCGCGAAGGGACCGACGTACACCGGAGCGGTGAGGGTTGCCTCGGGCGACACCTCGGCTCCGGTGGCCACCATGATCCCGGGAGCCACCTCGAAGGCATCGACACTGCTCTGGACCCGACCATCGAGCACGTCGCGCTGCGCCTGCACGTAGCTTGCGAAGGAGCCGATGTCCTCCCAGTAGCCGCCGAGATCGAAGGCACGAACATCGGCGCCCTCCGTGAGCAGCCGAGGGATCACGTCCTTCGCCCAGTCCACCGGGGTGTCGAGCGGGATGGTCTCCAGTACCCGAGGAGAGGCGACGTAGATGCCCGTGCTGACCCGGTCATCGGAGACCTCTCCCCAACTCGGCTTCTCGATGATCGACTGCACTCGGCCTTCGTCGTCTGTGGTGACCACGCCGTAGTCGCGCGGATCAGCCCGCCGGGCGAGGGCCAGTGTCAGATCGGCTCCCGAGGTCCGATGGCGAGCCATCAGGTCGGTCAGATCCATGTCGGTCAGGCAGTCACCGGCGATGATCAGCACATCGTCGGAGGGTTCCAGCCAGGACTGCGCGTACCGGACGCTGCCGGCCGTACCCAGCGGGCTCGGCTCGGTGACGAAGCGGAGATTCATCGACTCGGCGAGCTCGGAACTGAAGTACTTGAGGACCACGCTCGCCTGATGTTGGAGAGTGACGACACATCTGTCGGTGCCATGCTGCGTCAGCAGGCGGAGAACCCAGGCGAGCATGGGCTGGTCGATGATCGGCAGGAGGGCCTTCGGCACGGCCGTGGTCAGAGGGCGCAGTCGGGTGCCGGCGCCGCCGGCCATCACGACTGCCTGCATCGGACCCCCGCCTCTCTTCCGCGCGGCCCGCTACTCCGGATCAGGTCGCGGAGTCCTCATGGCCTGGCGCACGTAGTCTATGCCGGCCCACCAGTACAGAAGGGTGCCCCAGAGGGCGAAGGCCCATCCCACGGCGAGGAACCAGACCCCGACGTCGGGCAGCCCTCCGAGCAGCAGCAGTGGGAAGCCCCACATCAGGGCGAACGTCGCCGTCTTGCCGAGATACGTGACGGGCAGGGCGACGCGTCCGGCTCGGCGCAGCCGGGGCACGAGGGTCAGGAGCATGAGTTCCCGCGCCACGAGGAGCACCACCAGCCACCACGGCACGATTCCCCGAAGCGCCAACCCGGCGATGGTGGCGGCGATGTAGAGGCGGTCGACAAGGGGGTCGAGGAGCACGCCGAGACGCGTGCGTTGATCGAGCCGGCGCGCCAGATACCCATCGAGCCAGTCGGTCGCGCCAGCGACGGCGAGGAGGACGAAGGCGGCCACATCGGCCTCTCGAGCGAGCACCAACCACAGGAACAGCGGCACACCCAGCAGGCGAAGGAGGCTCAGGACGTTCGGCAGCGTCACGATGCGGCCCTCGGGATCGCTGGCCCGCTCCGGAGCTGCTGGTCCGGAGTCCGCTCGGCCCCCGGGCGGCTCAATCACGGCGGCGTGCCGACCAGCGGCCCTCGTCGGATCGTACGTGCACAGACAGACCGAAGGCCTCGCTGACGGCGGCATCCGTGAGGACCTCCGCCAGTGGCCCCTGCGCCACCGCCCGACCCTGGCTCAGCAGCAGGCCGTGCGTGAAGCCTGTCGGGATCTCCTCCAGATGATGGGTCACCAGCACCGTCACCGGCGCTGACGGGTCCGCGGCGAGTGCACCGAGCGCACCGACCAGCGATTCACGGCCGCCCAGATCGAGCCCGGCGGCCGGCTCGTCGAGAAGCAGCAGTTCGGGGTCGGCCATGAGGGAGCGCGCGATCATGGTCCGCTTGCGCTCTCCCTCGGACAGCGTTCCGAAGGTGCGGTCGGCGAGCGAGGTGAGGCCCCAGCCCTCCATCAGCGTGGCTGCACGGTGCCGATCGGCATCGTCGTAGGTCTCCCGCCAGCGGCCGGTCACCGACCAGGCCCCCGTGAGGATGGCGTCGAAGACCGACTCCTGCGGGGGGAAGGCGTCGACCAGGCTCCCGGAGGACCAGCCGATGGCCTGACGAAGCTCGGCGATGTCGACCGCGCCGATCTCCTCACCGAGGATGGTCACTGCGCCCCGGGTCGGGTGCAGGCGGGTGGCGGCGATCTGCAGCGCGGTGGTCTTGCCCGCTCCATTGGGGCCCATCACAACCCACCGCTCACCGTCCTGCACCTGCCAGTCGAGGTGATCCAACAGGCGCGTGTCGCCACGGCGGACGGTGACGGCGTCGAAGCGGAGGGCGCAGGTCACGTGCCTACCCTAGGCACTCGCGCGGCCGTGGCCGCACTACCGTGTGCCGCGTGGATCAACACCGGACGCTGCTGGTCACGCTCGCAGGCCGCGATCGGCCCGGGGTGACCCGTCGGCTGTTCGCCGCGTTGTCCGAGCACGATGTCGTCGTGCTCGATGTGGAGCAGATCGTCGTACGGGGCCGTCTCGTCCTCGCCGTGCTCATCGGCGGTGACGCGCCCGAGCAGCTCGCGGAGGCGCAGGCCACGGTGGTGTCTGTCGCAGCTGAACTGGACATGGACGTGGGCACCCGCTTCGGAGCCGACGAGGACAGCGAGCGTCGTCGCAATCGGGTGCACGTGACCCTGATGGGTGCTCCGCTCGTGCCGGCCGCGATCGAGGAGTCGGCGGCGGTCATGGCTCAGCGCGGGGGCAACATCGACCGCATCCGCAGGATCGCCTCATATCCGGTCACGGCCCTCGAGTTCCAAGGGTCGGGGGTCTCGGTGGAGGATCTCCGGCGTCCCCTGCTCGAAGTCGCGGCCCGCCATGGGGCGAATGTCGCCGTGCAGGATGCCGGTCTCGACCGCAGGGGTCAGTACCTCGTCGTCATGGACGTCGACTCCACGTTCATCCAGGACGAGGTGATCGACCTCCTCGCGGACGAAGCCGGGGTGATGTCCCAGGTCGCCGAGATCACCCACCGAGCGATGGCCGGGGAGCTGGACTTCGAGGAGTCGCTCCGCGAGCGGGCTGCGCTGCTGGCCGGACTGCCGGTGGAGGCCCTCGACCGGGTCCGAGAGCGCATCGTCCTGACCCGTGGTGCGCGCACCTTCTGCCGCACCCTGAACCGGCTCGGGTACCGCATCGCCCTCGTCTCCGGGGGCTTCACCGACATCATCGGACCCATCGCCGCTGATCTCGGGGTCGCCGACGTGCGGGCAAACACCCTTGAGGTGGTCGATGGTGTGCTCACCGGCCGGGTGGTGGGTCCGGTCATCGATCGGCTCGGGAAGCGCACGGCTCTCGAGGCGTTCGCGCGTCAGTATGCGATTCCGGTGCGGCGCACGATCGCGATCGGCGACGGAGCCAATGACATCGACATGCTCGAGGCGGCCGGCCTGGGCATCGCCTTCAACGCCAAGCCGGCAGCGCAGGCGGCCGCCGACACAGCCCTGAACGTGCCGTACCTCGACAGCGTGCTCTTTCTCATGGGCATCACCCGGGAGGAGATCGAGTCGGCCGATCTTCGCGACGGCATCAGCCTCGAGGAATCACGAAAGAGCTGAGGTCGTACGACGCCACGCCCTCCAGCGCCTCGTGCTAGGGCGCATCGCTCTGCAGCACTGCCACGGCAGACGTCGGGAAGCCGTCATCGAGTCGGGCGCGTTGCGGACTCGGGGCGGCCAGCTCGCGCGCCAGGAGACCGATGCCCGGATTGTGTCCGACGATGACCACCGTGGCGGCGTCGAGCCCGTGCCGCAGAGCCACCTCGCGCAGCATGGCAGGTGAGGCTTCGTAGATGTCCGCGTCGGACTCGACCGCTGCGGACTGCCAGACTGCCCCCGCGGTCTTCTCCACCGCCGACCAGGTCTGCCGTGTGCGCTCGGCGGGTGACACCGCGATCACCGTGCGCTGACTCGGAGCCAGATGCGGCTCTTCCGCGAGCCACTCCCCCAGTGCAGCCGCGTCGACCAGGCCGCGCTCGTTCAGAGGACGCCGGAGGTCACGCACCCCCGGAGGATGGCCCGCCTTGGCGTGCCGGATCAGCAGGAGCCGGTGCACCAGCGCTCACGCACCCTGCGAGTGGACACCGCCGTCGACGTGCACGATCTCACCCGTGGTGGCGGGGAACCAGTCCGACATCAGTGCGACACAGGCGCGCGCGGCAGGGACGGCATCGTCGAGGTCCCAGCCGAGCGGGGCGCGTGTGGTCCAGACGGTCTCGAACTCCTCGAACCCGGGAATGCTCTTGGCCGCCATGGTGCGAATCGGGCCGGCCGCGACGAGGTTCACGCGGATCCCCTCCGGACCGAGATCCCGGGCGAGGTAGCGAGCGGTGCTCTCGAAGGCAGCCTTCGCGACGCCCATCCAGTCATACGTGGGCCAGGCGACCGTCGCGTCGAAGTCGAGGCCGACCACAGCAGCACCATCGCCCATGAGCGGTCGCGCTGCGACGGCCAACGCCTTCAGCGAGTAGGCCGACACCTGGACCGCCGTGGCGACATCCGCCCACTCGGTGCTCAGGAATCGTCCGCCCAAGGCCGCCTCCGGCGCGAAGCCGATCGAGTGCAGGACACCGTCGAGGCCGTCGACGTGCTCGCGTACCCGATCCGCGAGAGCCGCCAGGTCGTCCTCGCTGGTGACGTCCAACTCGACCACAGGCGCCTCGACCGGAAGCCGACCGGCCGAACGCCGCGTCAGGCCCATGGTGCGCCCGAAGGATGTGAGGACCACGGTGGCCCCCTGCTCCTGCGCCAGCCGTGCGACGTGGAAGGCGATGGACTGGTCGGTCAGCACCCCGGTGACAAGGATGCGCTTGCCGTCCA
>JAUHZW010000115.1 GCA_030425745.1 Actinomycetes bacterium | reverse complement strand
GGTGACGGAAGAACCGGTCCTCCCCCTCACGCCAGCCTCGACCGGATCGCACCGTCCAGTGGGAGGCGAGCCACATCCGCATCTGATTGGGCAGGTAGCCCTCCCCTTCCAGCTCGGCTCGCGCGAGGTCGAGGCAGGCCTCGTCACCGCTCCAGGGGTCCTCAGCGGTGGGAGCGTCGTCGTACTCCCGCACCGCATATCGCAGGGAATGTCCCGTCGCCGAACCGAGCCGTGCGTAGAGGTGGCGGGCGTACTCCTGCCACAGCAGCTCATCGCGGAACTTGGCCACATCGTCGGCAGGGCCACCGCTGACTGCCGCCCACACCTCGGGCAGGGCCAGCAGGCCGTGCCGGATGTAGGGAGAGAGGCGGGAAGCCCCTCGCCGGGTCACCGGCCACACCTCGTTGCGGCGCCGGGCATAGCCCGCGACGTCGAAGGCGGCGAGTGCGGCGTCAGCGGCCGTCTGCCCGCCGCGGATCAGGGAGCGTCGCCACTCCCCCGAGGCCAGATCACCCAGATGCTCACGGGCCCAGTCCTCGGCACCCGCGACGTCCGGGAGGTCGGGGAGCCGCGTCACGGGCGCACCAGCCGGATCCGGATCGGGCCACGAGCCTCGGAGGGATCGACCACCCGACCGGACTGGGTGATCTCGACGGTCCCGGCTGCGACAAGGCGACGCGCGGCACGGCGGGCCGGCTCCATGAGGTCGCGCCAGTCCTCGGCCGAGCCCACGGCGCGCGCCGCCTCGCTCGGGCAGATCGTCCCGGCGCCCTTGCCACCACGGCCCGCGAGCAGCCGCAGGATCTCGGCCTCCAGCTGCCGATCGACATCGCTGACCTTGCGGCGTCGGCAGGCATCCGAGCAGTACCGCACCTCGTCCCAGTTCCGGGCCCATGCCTTGCGCCACGACATGACTCGGCCGCAGGACTGACACGTCTTGGTGTCGGTCCTGCGGCCGGAGGTCATGCAGGAAGTGTCTCGTCGAACACCCGGGGGCGCTCGCCGAGCCGTTGTCAGCGAGCTGCGGTGCCCTCGGTGTAGTCGTCGCCGCGGGTGTCGACCCAGCTCATGAGTCCACGGAGCTCGCGGCCGACGCCCTCGATCGGGTGCTTCTCACCCTGAGCACGCAGTTCCTTGAACTCCGGGCCGCCGGCCAGCTGATCGTCCACGAAGCGCTGGGCGAAGGACCCGTTCTGGATGTCGGCGAGGACGGCCTTCATGTTCTCCTTCACGTGCGGGTCGATGACGCGCGGGCCGGAGACGTAGTCGCCGTACTCGGCCGTGTCCGAGACGCTCCAGCGCTGCTTGGCGATGCCGCCCTCGTACATGAGGTCGACGATCAGCTTCAGCTCGTGCAGGCACTCGAAGTATGCGACCTCGGGCTGGTAGCCGGCCTCGACCAGAGTCTCGAAGCCGTACATGACCAGCTGCGAGGCGCCGCCGCAGAGCACGGCCTGCTCACCGAACAGGTCGGTCTCGGTCTCCTCGGTGAAGGTGGTCTTGATGCCACCGGCGCGCAGCGAGCCGATCGCCTTGGCGTAGGACAGGGCCAGCGGCCACGCTTCGCCGGTGGCATCCTGCTCGACCGCCACGATGGCCGGCACGCCGCGACCCGCGACGTACTCGCGGCGGACGAGGTGGCCGGGGCCCTTCGGGGCGACCATGCACACATCGACGTTGGCCGGCGGGGTGATGTAGCCGAAGCGGATGTTGAAGCCGTGGGCGAAGAAGAGCGCGTCGCCCTCCTGGAGGTTCGGCTCGATGGCCTCCTTGTACAGGGCCGCCTGGACGTGATCCGGGACGAGGATCATGATGACGTCGGCCTCCGCCGCAGCGGTGGCGGGATCGACGACCCGCAGGCCGGCCTCCTCAGCCTTGGCGCGGCTCTTGGAGCCCTCAGCGAGCCCGACGCGCACATCGACGCCGGAGTCGCGCAGGGACATGGCGTGGGCGTGGCCCTGGCTGCCGAAGCCGATGACCGCGACCACGCGGTTCTGGATGATGGACAGGTCGGCGTCGTCGTCGTAGAACAGCTCAGCCACGATGGGCTCTCCTTTGGGGTATTCGATGGATGCGGACGAAGGCTATCGGTTGGGCGCCGGGTTCAGGCCGGACGGTCGATGGAGCGCAGGGCCCGGTCGCTGATGGACCGCGGCCCACGGCCGACGGCGACCATGCCGGACTTCACCAGCTCCTTGATGCCGAAGGGCTCGAGGACCTTCAGCAGGGCCTGCAGCTTGTCGGCCTTGCCGGTGGCCTCGATGGTGACGGACTCCTGGGAGACGTCGACCACCTTGGCGCGGAAGAGCTGCGCGGTCTCGAGGATGTGGGACCGCGTCTCCATGTCCGAGCGCACCTTGACCAGCATGATCTCGCGCTGGACCGAGGCATCGGGGTCGAGTTCGACGATCTTCAGGACGTTGATCAGCTTGTTCAGCTGCTTGGTGACCTGCTCGAGCGGAAGACCCTCGACGTTCACGACGATGGTCATGCGCGAGACCTCGGGCAGCTCGGTCGGGCCGACGGCCAGCGACTCGATGTTGAACCCACGGCGCGAGAACAGGCTCGCCACGCGCGCCAGAACACCGGGCTTGTCCTCCACGAGGACGGACAGGGTGTGTCGGGACATCAGTCGTCCTCTCCGCTCCAGTCGGGCGCCATCTCGCGCGCGACCATGATGTCGTCGTTGCTCGTACCGGCGGCCACCATCGGCCACACCATGGCGTCCTTGTGCACCACGAAGTCGATGAGCACCGGGGCGTCGTCGATCGCCATGGCCTTCTCGATGGCCGCGTCGACCTGCTCGGGTGACTCGCAGCGCAGGCCATAGGCGCCGTACGCCTCGGCCAGCTTCACGAAATCAGGGACCCGGAACGACTCGAGGTTCGTGTTCGAGTACCGCTCGTTGTAGAACAGGGTCTGCCACTGGCGCACCATGCCGAGGTTGCCGTTGTTGATCAGCGCCACCTTGATCGGGATGTCGTTGATCGTCGACGTCGCGAGCTCTTGGTTGGTCATCTGGAAGCAGCCGTCACCATCGACGGCCCAGACAGTCTTGTCGGGCATGGCGACCTTGGCGCCCATGGCCGCCGGGATGGCGTAGCCCATCGTGCCGAGACCACCGGAGTTCAGCCACGTGTTGGGATGCTCGTAGTCGATGAACTGAGCGGCCCACATCTGGTGCTGGCCGACGCCCGCGGCGAAGATGGACTCCGGGCCGCTGATCAGGCCGAGGCGCTGGATGACGTACTGCGGTGACAGCGTGCCGTCGTCGTAGGTGTCATAACCCAGCGGGTAGGTGTCGCGCAGTCGGTTGAGCTGCACCCACCAGCCCTCGTAGTCGCCCTCGGCTCCGCCGGCCTGCTCCGCCTCGATGGCGGCCACGAGCTCGGGCAGGATCTCGGCCAGGTCGCCGACGATCGGGACGTCGGCGGTGCGGTTCTTTCCGATCTCGGCCGGATCGATGTCAGCGTGGATCACGGCGGCATCGGGAGCGAAGGTCGACAGCTTGCCCGTGACGCGGTCGTCGAAGCGAGCGCCCAGGGTGATCAGCAGGTCGGACTTCTGCAGAGCGCCGACCGCCGCGACCGTGCCGTGCATGCCCGGCATACCGAGGTGCTGCGGGTGTGAGTCGGGGAAGGCGCCGCGGGCCATCAGGGTGGTGACGACCGGGATGCCGGTGATGTCGGCGAGCTTCCGCAGCGCTGCCGAGGCACCGGCGCGGATGACGCCGCCGCCCACGTAGAGCACCGGCTGCCGCGCACCGAGGATCATGCGGGCGGCCTCACGGACCTGCTTGGAGTGCGGCTTGGTCACGGGGTGGTAGCCGGGAAGGTCCATCTGCACCGGCCAGTGGAACTCGGTCTCAGCCTGCAGCGCGTCCTTCGACACGTCGACGAGGACGGGCCCGGGACGCCCGGTCGATGCGAGGTGGAAGGCCTCGGTGACGGCGCGCGGGATGTCGTCGGGGTTGGTGACGAGGAAGTTGTGCTTGGTGATCGGCATCGTGATGCCGCGGATGTCCGCCTCCTGGAAGGCGTCGGTGCCGATGGCGCCGCTGGGCACCTGGCCGGTGATGGCCACCACGGGCACGGAGTCCATGTTGGCGTCGGCCAGCGGGGTGACCAGATTGGTCGCACCCGGACCACTGGTGGCCATGCACACGCCGACGCGGCCCGACGCCGCCGCGTAGCCCTCGGCCGCGTGGCCGGCACCCTGCTCGTGGCGTACGAGGATGTGGCGGATCGAGGAGTCGAAGAGGGGGTCGTACAGCGGCAGGATCGCCCCGCCGGGGATGCCGAAGACGTCGGTGACCCCGACCGACTCCAGCGACCGGACCAGGCTCTCCGCCCCGGTGATCTTCTCGCTCATCTGCCCATCCCTCTTCGTACGTCATTCCTTCAAGAAAAAACCCTCCGACCCACGGCGGGTGACGGAGGGAGCGCGCAGGTGACGTGCGTCAGCCCACGCGCCTTGCTACTACGAGAAACCGTGCCACGGACCGGATGCTACCAATGCGACGGGTGGGACGGAAGGTCGGCCGGGAACCCGGTCACGAGACGTGGGTCACGCCCGGAGCGCTCAGTCGCAGACCGCCCCGCGTGAGGCTGAGCCGACGAGCTTCGCGTACTTGGCGAGGACTCCCCGCTCGTACCGAGGCGGAAGGGGCTCAAAGGAGGCCCGACGGCGGTCCAGCTCCGCATCGGACACCAACAGGTCCAGCGTGCGGCCCGCGATGTCGATGCGGACCTCGTCTCCGTCCTCGACCAGACCGATCGGGCCGCCATCGACGGCCTCCGGGGCCACATGGCCGACGCACAGACCCGTCGTGCCGCCGGAGAATCGGCCGTCGGTGATCAGGAGGACGTCCTTGCCCAGGCCCGCCCCCTTGATGGCCCCCGTGATCATCAGCATCTCGCGCATCCCGGGGCCGCCCTTCGGGCCCTCGTAGCGGATGACGACGACATCTCCGGCCTGGATGGTGCCGTCCTCAAGGGCCTCCATGGCTGCCTGCTCGCGCTCGAACACCCGGGCCCGACCCTGGAAGACGTCGACCGGCACACCGGCGTTCTTGACCACGGCCCCCTCGGGACAGAGGGAGCCTTCGAGGATGGTGATGCCCCCGGTGGCTCCCAGCGGCGAGGACAGGGGACGGACGACGTGGCCGTCGGGTCGCGCCGGTGCGAGGTCCGCCAGATTCTCGGCGACCGTCCTGCCGGTGACCGTGAGGCAGTCGCCGTGCAGGAGACCCTCATCGAGCAGCGCCTTCATGACCACCGGGACGCCGCCGACGTGGTCGAGGTCGTACATGAGGTACTCGCCGAAGGGCTTGAGGTCTGCCACATGCGGAACCCGCTCGCTGATCCGCTGGAAGTCCTCCAGACCGAGGCTGATCCCACACTCGTGCGCGATCGCGGGCAGGTGCAGCACGGCGTTGGTCGAGCCGCCGAGGGCCATGACCACCGCGATGGCGTTCTCGAGGGACTCACGAGTGATGATGTCGCGCGCGGTGATGCCGGACTCGATCAGGGCGACAACAGCCTCGCCGCTGCGCCGGGCAAGCGTGTCTCGCCGCGCATCCACCGCAGGAGGTGATGATGATCCCGGGAGCGCGAGCCCCATGGCCTCCGCGGCGCTGGCCATGGTGTTCGCCGTGTACATGCCACCGCATGTGCCTGCGCTCGGGCAGACGGCGCGCTCGATCCGATCGACATCCTCGTCGCTCATGAGCCCGCGGGCCCGAGCCCCGACCGCCTCGAACGAGGTGACGATGTTCACCGTGTGCTCCTGCCCGTCGGACAGACGCACATGCCCGGGCAGAAGGGAGCCGGCGTAGAGGACGACGGCCGACACATCCAGGCGTCCGGCTGCCATCATCATCGCGGGGATCGACTTGTCGCACCCGGCCAATGCCACGAGGCCATCGAGGCGCTCGGCCTGCATGACCGTCTCCACAGAGTCGGCGATCACCTCGCGGGAGACGAGGGAGAAGTGCATGCCCTCGTGACCCATCGAGATGACATCGGAGACCGTGATGGTCCCGAACTCCATGGGGAAGCCGCCAGCGCCCTCGACTCCCTGCGCCACGCCGGTGGCCACGTCACGAAGGGACATGTTGCAGGGGGTGATGCGGTTGTAGCTGTTCGCGATGCCGATCTGCGACTTGCGCATGTCGTCGTCGTCCATCCCGAGGGCCCGGAGCATGCCCCGGTTCGGAGACCGGTCCGGTCCATCCGTGACGAGGAAACTGCGCGGCTTCGACTGCGAGGGGGTGGCCATCTCCGTAGTCTAGGAAGAGTCGGGGGCGCCGTCCGGCCAGTGGGCCGACCAGATGTCGAGACACGCCAGTACGAGAGGACGCCACGTGACCTTCACCACGCTCATCGCCGCCAGCGAGCTCTCTGAGCTCTCCAGCAGTGACGCTGACTTCGTGATCCTCGATGCACGGTTCACTCTCGATGACGAGGAGTGGGGAGACCGGGCCTACCTGGAGGGCCACATTCCCGGGGCCCAACGCGCCGACCTCGCCCGCCACCTCGCCGGCCCGATCATCGAGGGCCGGACGGGCCGCCGTCCGTTCCCGGAGATCGAGGACTTCGCGCAGACGGCACGTGACTGGGGAATCGGTGACAGCACCCAGGTCGTGGTCTACGACGCTGATCGAGGCCTGATGTCAGCGGCCCGGGTATGGGTCATGCTCCGCTGGATCGGTCATGACGACGTGGCCGTCCTCGACGGCGGCCTCCCCGCATGGACGGACGCCGGCCTGCCACTGGACTCCGCGACCGTCGTCGCCCCGACACCTGCCGTCCCGCTCACTCTGCGGCCCCGCCCCGAGCTGCTGGCCGAGGTCGACGAGGTGGACCGGGTGCGTGGTGAGGTCCCCACCCGGGTGTTCG
>JAUHZW010000114.1 GCA_030425745.1 Actinomycetes bacterium | reverse complement strand
CACGCTGCGCCGACTCGCCCCTGTCTACGAGCAGTACCTCGCGACGCTCGAGCCGGATCGGGCAGCCCTGTTCGAGCACTACTCGTTCATGGACCTCGCACAGAAGGTGGTCGGCGTGGGCAGTGTCGGCACCCGGGCCGGGGTCATGCTGTTGGAGTCCGGTGACGGGGAGCCGATCCTGCTGCAGGTGAAGCAGGCCATGGCCTCCGTGCTCGAGCCCTATCTCGGGAGCAGTCAGTTCGAGAACCACGCGCAACGGGTCGTCGTCGGGCAGCGGCTGATGCAGGCCACCGGTGATCCGTTCCTCGGCTGGGTGCGCGGCGGTCTGGAGGGCCACCGGGACTTCTACATCCGACAACTTCATGACATGAAGGGCGGGATCGACACGGCCCGCCTGAGCAAGAAGGCGATGGTGGAATACGCCGGACTCTGCGGCGCCGCGCTCGCCCGTGCGCACGGCCGGGTCGGCGACCCGTCACTCGTCAGCGGCTACCTCGGCGAGACCGAGGAGTTCGAGGAGGCGATGGCTGACTTCGCCATGGGCTACGCGGCTATCACCGCGGCCGATCACGCCGCGCTGGCCGCCGCTCAGGACGCGGCGTCGTAGAGCGCTGCCAGATCGGCATCCGTGAGTGAGGTGTACTGAGCCAGGGAGTCCGAGGCGAAGTTGAGTGCGTCGGAGGCCTGGATCAGTGCGTCCATCGCCGCACTCGCGGTCTCGGCATCGCCCGTGCCCTCGACCAGCGCCTCAAGGGAGAGCTGGAAGTTCGCCGTGGCGTCGACCACGGCCCAGCCGGCGTCGATCGCCGGGGTGAGGACGTCCGCGGGAACGTTCGTGGCCTTCTCGAGGTGATCCATGCCGGCGACGAAGTACTCGTAGGCCGCGGCGGCCGTCGCGATGTCGGCCTCGGCGTCGCTGCCGGAGATGGCGGCGAGCTGGGCCATGCCACCGATCATGTCGGCGATGGCTTCGTCGAGTTCCGCGGTGTCGGCAGCCGTGTCAGTGGTGTCGCCACTCGGCTCGTCACCGGAGGTGTCGGCCGTGGTCTCCTCGGCCGTCGCGGCCGGCGAGGCCGCCGCCTCGGCTGAGTCATCAGCGTCGCCGCCCCCGCAGGCAGCGAGGGTGAGGGTGAGCCCAAGGGCAGCGGTGGCGGTGGCGATGCGACGTGCGGACGGGTGAACGAGCACAGGGGACTCCTGACGTGGGTGAGCCTCGACCCTATCCGCCGGCCGGGCTGGCCCCACTGCCCGTGCGACTCGACCCCGGCAGGAGCAGCACCAGCGCGGCGATGACAGCGAGCGCGAGCCCGAGCCAGCCGGCGCGCCCGGCAGCCTCGAGCGCGGCCCCGCCGGCGAGGAAGGCCAGCAGCGCGGCTCCGATCGACGCGCCGACCTGGCGGCTCATCGTGAGCGCGCCGGAGGCACCGCCGGCATCAGCCGGAGTGACCCCGGCCATCAGCAGCCGGGTCAGCGGCGCGACGATGATCGCCGATGTGCCGAGTGTCATGAGCAGCAGGGCGATTCCGAAGACCGCATAGGGGGAGTCCGGTGTTGACAGGGCCATCAGCAGGAACCCGATCGCACCCAGCCCGGTGAGCACCAACAGGATCCGCTGCGGTGAGTGCTGTGCCGCGAGCCGGCCGACGTACGGCATCGCGATAGGAGTCGGCAGCACCGCGGGCAGGAAGGCGAGCCCGGTGATCGTCGCCGACCATCCGCGGCCGGTCTGGAAGTAGAGCGTGAGAGCCAGGAGGGCCGCGTAGAACTGGGTGTTGACGACGACGGCCAGCAGCAGCGAACGACGCCCCCAGGGCGACTGCATCACCGAGCGGGGGATCACAGGATCGGGTGCTCGACGCTGCCGGACGACCGCGATGACGAGAGCGAGGGCCGCGAGGATCACGAGTGAGGTGACGAGAGTCGGCTCGCCGTCCGGGGCCGTGACCAGCGCCCCGACGAGGGCAGCCACGGCCACGACAGTGGCTGCCAGCCCGAGTGCATCGAGGGACCGGTGTCCGCGGATGATGGGAAGGCGCAACCGAGCGGTGAGGAGCAGCGCGGCGAGCACGATCGGCAGGTTGATCCAGAAGATCCAGCGCCAGCCGACCGAGTCGACGATGAATCCACTGGCGAGGATGCCGATCGAACCGCCGATGCCGCCGATGGCGGCCCACCAGCCGACCGCCTTCGTGCGCCCGGCGGTGTCAGTGCCGTAGGCGAGGGTGAGCAGGGCGAGGCCCGTGGCCGTCATCGCGGCGCCGCCGACGCCCTGCCCGACGCGGCCCAGGATGAGGACGGGGAGGCTCGGGGCGACGGCGGAGACGATGGACGACAGCCCGAAGACGACCAGACCTGCGGTGTAGACCCGGGCCGCTCCGATGCGATCGCCGAGCACCCCGGCGGCCAGCAGAAGGGCCGCGACCGTGACCACGTACGCCGACACCACCCACTGCATCTGCGCCACGGAGGCGTCGAACTCCCGACCGATCGTGGGCAGGGCCACCGTGACGACGGTGAGGTCCAGGGAGAACAGCAGCCACCCGAGGCTCGTCGCGATGACGGCCAGGGCCTTGCGCTGGTTGTCCTGCATCCGGCTCCTCAGTCAGAGGGGTGTTCGGGGTCGCGGGACGTCACCTTCAGCCGGGCGCGCAGGGTGTCGTAGATCGGCTCTCCCTTCATGGCCGTCGCCATGAGCACTGCTGTGGCGGCGGCGAGGATCATCGGGATGACGAGGGTGGTCGTCGCGGTCATCTCCATGATGAGCACGACCCCGGTGATGGGTGCCCGGACGACGGCCGCGAAGAAGGTGGACATCCCGACGATCGCGAATGCGGTGATGGACAGGTCGGTGCCGGGGAACAGCTGGTTGTAGGTGGTGGCTACGAGCGCGCCCATCGCTGCACCGACGACGAGCAACGGCGCGAACAGGCCGCCGGCGGTGCCGAGGGAGTAGGACAGCGGCCCGAGGATCACGCGGACCACGAGCATCAGCACGAGGACACCGATCGCGAAGCGGCCGGTCAGCAGGGCCTCGTTGATGTTGTCACCGCCGCCGACGACACCGGGCCACGCGACACCGAGGAGGCCGACCAGGCCACCGACGATGCCGGCCTTCACCTCGGGAGCGAGCTTCGGGATGGCCGCCATGAAGTCCATCGTCCAGATGACGAGCTTGTTGTAGTAGACGCCGAGTGCTCCGAGGGCGAGGCCGAGGACGCCGTAGGGGATGAGCATCCACGCCGCCTCGAGGCTGACCTCGCCGACGCTGAACACCGGCTGCCGGCCGAGGATGAGCTGGGCGACGCCCACGGCGACCGCCGAGCCGATGAGGGTGGTGAGCACCAGGCGCGTGCGGACCGCGCGAGCCACCTCCTCGAACACGAAGATCGCCCCGCCCATGGGCGCGCTGAAGGCGACGCCGAGGCCGGCACCGGCCAGCGCGGCGGAGAGGGTGCGGCGGTCGTGCTCGGAGACCTTCAGCAGTTTGCCGGCCTGCCCGCCGATGATGGCGCCCATCTGCACGGTCGGGCCCTCGCGGCCGAGGGCCAGGCCGGAGCCGAGGGCCAGGACACCGCTGACGAACTTCGCCGGGAGCACGCGCAGGCGCGCGAAACCGATCTCGGCGCGCATGTTCGCCTCGACGCGCTGCACACCGCTGCCGGCGGCCTCGGGCGACCATCGGATGATCAGTCGGGCGAGCGCCACGGCAACGCCAGCGAGGACGACCGGGATGATCCAGCGCAGGGCCGGCTCCTCGCGCGTCCAGTCCAGGATGGTCAGCCGCAGGCTGTCGGCACCCTGGAGCGCGAGCCGGAACAGGCCGCCGACGAGTCCGGTGAGGGCACCGGCCACGATCGCGATGAGGGCCAGGGTGAACACCGACCCCATGCGGGCGTCATCCTGCGGCGGGATGTCGATCCGGGGGTAGGCCTCGACATCGACATCGTCCGCGGATCGACCCGACTCAGGATTCACGGGCCCTGTCTATCGGATGCGAAGGGTGTTGTCAGACACCCCGACGCTGCGCCTGCAGGCCGTCGTCCATCCTTCTGCGGGCATCCTGTACCTGCGAGCGATCAGAGACCTCGGGCACGCCCCACCCTCGGTCCAGTCGCTCTCGCGGACCTTGGTGACGATGACGGCCGTGCGGTCAGCCTGCTGGGCCTTGACGAGCGCCTCGGAGAACTCGCTGAGACTGCCGACCTCGAAGGTCACGGCGCCCATGGCCTCGGCGTGCGCGCGGAAGTCCACGCGGACATCGCTGCCCGTGCCGGTCGAGTCGCGCAGCATGTTGTTGTAGCTGGCGCCGCCCTGGCCGACCTGCAGCCGCTCGATGACGGCGTAGCCCGCGTTGTCGCAGACGATGAGGATGAACTTCTTGCCCGACAGCACGGATGCGTAGATGTCCGAGTTCAGCATCAGGTAGGAGCCGTCGCCGACCATCGAGTACACCTGACCCTCGGTGCGGGCGAAGGCCGCGCCCCAGGCTCCGGAGATCTCGTAGCCCATGCAGGAGAAGCCGTACTCGCAGTCGAAGGAGGCGATCTCCTTGCTCATCCAGTTGATGTTCAGCTCTCCGGGCAGGCCGCCGGCCGCGGTCAGCACGTAGTCGGCCGGCGTAGCGGCCCCGTGCACCAGGCCGACGAGCTGCGCATAGCTGGGCGGCCACTCGCCGTCGTCGGCGATGCGGCCGGCGATGAACTCCTCGAGCTCACCGCGCAGTTCGGTGCCCCGCGCCGTCCACTCCTGGGGTGCCGACGAGCCGCGCGCCTGCTCGCCGAGTTCGGTCAGCGTCTCGAGTGCGTCACCGACGACCGGCAGCGAACGGTGCTTGCCGGCGTCGAACCGTGCGGTGTTGATGCCGATGATGCGCGTCTCGGGGTCGAAGACCGTCCACGAGCCGGTGGTGAAGTCCTCCAGTCGGGTGCCGACCGCGAGGACGACGTCGGCCTCGGCGATGACGGCGTTGGCCGCTGCCGCACCGGTGACACCGATCGGGCCGGTGTAGCGGGGGTGCGAGGCCAGCAGCGATGACTTGCCGGCCACGGTCTCGACGACCGGGATGCCGAACTCGTCGGCGAAGGCCGCCAGTGCCGCCTCAGCGCGCGAGTAGTGCACGCCGCCACCGGCGATGATGGCCGGACGCTTCGCGCTGCGCAGCAGCTCGGCTGCACGCTCCACCTGGTTGCGGTCCGGGCGCGGCCGGGGGATCTCGCGCACCTGACGCTCGAAGAACGCCACCGGGCAGTCGAAGGCCTCGGCGGCGACGTCCTGCGGCAGGCCGATGAAGGCCGGCCCGCAGTCCGCCGGATCGAGCATGGTGTCGACGGCGTGCGGCAGGGAGCTGAGCACCTGGGCCGGCTCGGTGATGCGATCCCAGTAGCGGACGACGGGCCGGAAGGCATCGTTGACCGTGGTCGACGGTGTTCCGAAGTGCTCGACCTGCTGCAGCACCGGATCGGGGAGTCGGGAGTTGAAGGTGTCGCCGGAGATGAACAGGGCCGGCAGTCGGTTGGACATCGCGACACCGGCCGCGGTGACCATGTTGGTCGCGCCGGGGCCGACGGACGACGTGGCGACCATGATCTGCTGGCGGCGCATCGCCTTGGCGAACGCGGCCGCGGCCAGGCCCATGCCCTGCTCGTTCTGGCCGCGCCAGACGGGGAGCTCGTCGCGGTGCATCTCCAGGGAGTGCCCGAGGCTGGTGACGTTGCCGTGCCCGAAGATGCCGATCACGCCGGGGAACAGCGGCACCTCCTCGCCGTCGACGATGATGCGCTGGGCGATGAGGTAGCGGACGATCGCCTCGGCTGTGGTGATCCGAACGGTCTCGATGTTCGGGGACTGGGTGCTCATCGGGAACCTCCGGCCAGGTCGGTGACGGGCTCCCAGGTGCGGGAGTCCCACGAGTTGATGAGCGCCTGCTGGACGCTGACGACGTCGACCGCCTCGCGGAAGCCGACGGAGAAGCGCTCGCCCTTGGCGAGGCTCTCGAGGAAGACGAAGTCTTCGGTGGCCACGAGATCCTCGAAGCCGATGGCGTTGGCCTGACCGGGCACGAAGGCCCCGTGGAACGGGAAGCGGTCACCGCCGTAGATGGTCGTGTAGCCGGAGCTCGGGTCATCGGTGAGGCGGTAGTACTGCAGCTCGTTGAGCTTCTCGAGGTTCCACGACAGCGCCCCCTTGGTGCCGTAGACCGCGAATGTGTTCTGGCTCTCCGGGCCGACCATCGTGCGGCTGGTCTCGAAGGTGCCCGTGGCACCGTTCTCGAAGCGGCAGAGCATCGAGGCGAAGTCCTCGTTCTCGACCTCGCCCTTGGGGTCCTCGGGACGGCCGCGCCCATAGTGGCTCGCGGCGCCGGACGGGATCGGACGCAGCGGGATCGTGGTGTTGCGCATGCCGACGACCTCGGCGATGTCGCCGACGAGGTACTGGGCGAGCGACACCGAGTGGCTCAGGATGTCGCTGGTCACGCCGTAACCGGCCTGGTCGAGCATGAACCGCCAGGTGAGCAGGCCCATCTCGTCGCTGCCGTACATCGACAGGAAGCTGCCGCGGTAGTGGGTGATCTCGCCGAGTTCGCCGGACTCGATCAGGTGGCGCGCATGCTGCACGAGCGGTGCCCAGATGTAGTTGTAGCCGACACCGGTGGTGACGCCCGCGGCCTCGGCGGCCTGGTAGGCCGCGACCGTCTGCTCGGGCTTGCCTCCGATCGGCTTCTCGCTGAACACGGCCTTCCCGGCGGCGCACGCGGCCTCGATCATCGGCACGTGCAGCATGTTCGGGGCGGTGACCCACACGGCATCGACGTCCGGGGCGGTGACGGCCTCGTGCCAGTCCTCGACCGCGCGCTGGAAGCCGAAGTCATTGACGGCCCGATCGCGACGGTCGGCCTCGGTGTCGGCGCAGAC
>JAUHZW010000113.1 GCA_030425745.1 Actinomycetes bacterium | reverse complement strand
ACCGACGGCCACCCACTGCGCCCTGCGCAGTCGCTCCCGCAGCACGAGCACGCCGAGTGCGACCGACACCAGGGGATTGATGAAGTACCCGAGGGAGGCTTCGACCACCTGGTTCGTCACGACGGAGTAGACGTACACGCCCCAGTTCAGGGCCAGGAAGGCAGCAGCAACGGACAGCAGCCCGACATTCCGCCCTACTCGGGCTGCCCGCCAGGTGCGCAGCCAGGATCGGGTGAACGTCGTCAGGATGGCCAGGAACACCAGCGACCAGACGACTCGATTGGCCACCACCTCGACCGGCGATACCGCGTCAAGAAGATGGAAGTAGAGCGGGAAGAGCCCCCACAGTCCGTAGGCGACGACCCCCAGCAGCACCCCCGTGCCGGCGGCCCCGGTCGGTCGGAGGGAACGGCTCAGTTCACGTCCCAGGTGTCGTTGCCGTTGATCAGGCTCTGCAGGTCTCCGCGGCCCTTCTTCTCGATGACGTCGTCGATCTGCTGACGCGCCAGCCGCCCGTAGGACGCCCGGTCGATGTCCCGGAAGACGCCGATCGGGGTGTTCTCGAGGGTGCGTGGGTTCGACAGCCGCGACAGCGCGAACGCCAGACCCGGGTCCTTCGCGTGGGAGTCATGGCGGATCAGCGCGTCCTCACCGACCTTGGCGACCTCGGCGACCTGGATGTGGCCGTCAGGGGTGCGGATGATGCCCTTCTCGCCGTCCTTGCCGTAGCGGATCGGTTCACCGTCCTCCAGACGCATCATGACGTCATCGCGGGTGTCGTTGTCCTTGAGCGGCTCCCATGCGCCGTCATTGAAGATGTTGCAGTTCTGATAGATCTCCACCAGTGCCGCACCCTCATGGGCCGCCGCGCGGCGCAGGGTCTCGGTCATGTGCTTGCGGTCGGAGTCGATCGTGCGCGCGACGAACGTCGCCTCGGCGCCCAGGGCGAGCGACACCGGATTGAACGCGTAGTCGACCGAGCCGAGCGGCGTAGAGGGGGTGCGCTTGCCCGTCTCGCTGGTGGGCGAGTACTGGCCCTTGGTCAGGCCGTAGATCCGGTTGTTGAACATCAGGATCTTGAGGTTCACGTTGCGGCGCAGGGCATGGATGAGGTGGTTGCCGCCGATGGACAGGGCATCGCCGTCACCGGTGACGACCCAGATGGACAGGTCGGGTCGCGAGGCGGCCAGCCCGGTGGCGATGGCCGGGGCGCGACCGTGGATGGAGTGCATCCCGAAGGTGTTCATGTAGTACGGGAATCGGGACGAGCAGCCGATGCCCGAGATGAAGACGACGTTCTCCTTGGCGAGCCCGAGCTCAGGAAGGAAGCCCTGCACGTTCGACAGGATCGAGTAGTCGCCGCAGCCGGGGCACCAGCGGACCTCCTGATCGGACTTGAAGTCCTTGGCCTTCAGTTCGATGTCCGACTTCGGGACGAGGGAGAGGGCGGGGTAGTCGGTCATGGCGTGCTCACTCGCTCTCGGAGGTGGTGGGGGAGAGGGTCTCGATGGCGGCGTTGATGGCGTCGATCAGCTCAGTGGACTTGAAGGGCAGTCCGCGAACCTGGTTCACGCCGGTGATGTCGACGAGGTACTTGGCGCGCAGCAGCATGCTGAGCTGCCCGAGGTTCATCTCCGGGACCAGCACCATGCGGTACCTGCGGAGGACGTCGCCCAGGTTCCGCGGGAAGGGGTTCAGGTGCCGCAGGTGGGCCTGGGCGACCTTGACCCCGTTGCGTCGCGACACCTCGACGGCCGCACCGATGGGGCCATAGGTGGAGCCCCAGCCGAGGATCAGCACGTCGGCATCACCGCTGGGGTCGTCGACCTCGATGTCCGGGATGGTGTCGGCGATGGCATCGACCTTGGCCTGCCGCAGACGGACCATGCGGTCGTGGTTCTCGGGGTCGTAGGAGACGTCACCGCTGCCGTCAGCCTTCTCCAGGCCGCCGATCCGGTGCTCGATGCCCTTGGTCCCGGGGATCGCCCACGGTCGGGCAAGGGTCTCCGGATCGCGCAGGTAGGGCCAGAATTCCTCGTTGCCGTCGGCATCGGTGTGGTTAGGTCCGGTGGCGAAGTCCGGGTCGATGGTCGGGAGATCGTCGACGTCGGGCACAAGCCAGGGCTCGGACCCGTTGGCCAGATAGCCGTCGGAGAGCAGGAACACCGGAGTGCGGTACTCCACCGCGATCCGAGCGGCCTCGATCGCCGCGAAGAAGCAGTCCGAGGGGGACTGCGGGGTGACGATCGGCACCGGAGACTCCCCGTTGCGGCCGAACATGGCCTGGAGGAGGTCGGACTGCTCGGTCTTGGTCGGCAGTCCGGTGGAGGGGCCGCCACGCTGGACGTCGACGATGATCAGCGGCAGCTCGAGCGACACCGCCAGTCCGATCGCCTCGGACTTCAGCGCCACACCCGGGCCGGAGGTGGTGGTCACCGCCAGGGCACCGCCGTAGGCGGCTCCGATGGCCGACCCGATGCCGGCGATCTCGTCCTCAGCCTGAACGGTCATGACGCCGAAGTGATGGTTCTTCGCCAACTCGTGGAGGATGTCCGATGCCGGCGTGATCGGGTAGGAGCCGAGGAACAGCGGCAGACCCGAACGCTCAGACGCCGCGATCAGCCCGTAGGCGAGGGCCGGGTTGCCGGTGATGTTGCGGTAGGTGCCCTTGGGCATCTCCGCCGGGGCAACCTCGTACTGCACCGAGAAGGACTCGGTGGTCTCGCCGAAGGACCAGCCGGCCTCGAAGGCTGCGAGGTTGGCGGCGAGGATCTCCGGCTTGGAGGAGAACTTCTTCTCCAGGAAGCTGCGGGTGCCCTCCGAGGGTCGGGAGTACAGCCACGAGAGCAGGCCGAGCGCGTACATGTTCTTCGCGCGCTGGGCCTCCTTCTTGGTCAGGTCGAACTCCTTGAGTGCCTCGACCGTCTGCGAGGTCAGGGCGACCGCATGCACCTTGTAGGGCTCGAGTGAGCCGTCCTCGAGCGGGTTGGTGTCGTAGCCGACCTTCTCGAGGTTGCGCTTGGTGAACTCGTCGGTGTTGACGATCAGGTCTGCGCCGCGGGGCAGGTCCTTGATGTTGGCCTTGAGCGCGGCCGGGTTCATCGCCACGAGGACGTTCGGCGCGTCACCGGGCGTCGTGATGACGTGGTCGGCGAAGGCCAACTGGAAGGCGGACACGCCCGGCACCGTTCCTGCTGGCGCGCGGATCTCCGCCGGGAAGTCGGGAAGGGTGTTGAGGTCGTTGCCCAGCCCCGCGGTCTCCGACGTGAATCGGTCTCCGGTGAGCTGCATGCCGTCGCCGGAGTCCCCGGCGAATCGGATGACGACGCGATTGAGTGAGACGACCTGCTTGCTCACGGGCTTCCTTAGATTTCGGGGGGTGGCGGCTGGTGAACCGGCGCTCGTGCAGGGTGGTGACGACCGTCGACCCAAGTATTAGGACGTCCTAAGAGACTACACCCGTTGCTCGCGGATTGTCCCCTGCGGCAGATCACTACTGTGGCCCCCGTGAGTGATCCTGCACCGTCCTCGGCCCTCCGCGTGGCGGAGCGCCCGGAGATCAGGGTCGTGCCCCTGCGACTGGCCTGCTGCGCGGTCGAGATCGATGCGGCGCAGGCTGCCGGACTCCTCATCCCCGAGGGAGAGGGACACGGGGCGCCAGTAGCAGCTGTCGTGGTCGTGGCCGGCACGGTCACCGAGCCGATGGCGGCCGTGGTCGAGGCGGCCGCTGGCCGTCAGGACGCGCCGACCTCAGTCCTCGCCTTCGGCGCCTGCGCCAGCACCGGGGGCCCCTACTGGGACGCCCCCTCGGTGGTGAACGGGGCCGATTCCCGGGTCACCGTCGCCGAGTACGTCCCCGGCTGCCCTCCCCGCCCGGATGACCTCGTCCGGGCCCTGCTGGAGGTGGTCGCCACGTGATCGCTCATCAGATCGTCCCGCCGGACGAGTGGCATGCGCAGGCTCAGGGCGCGGTGGGGGCGGGCTTCACCTTCCTCGACCTTCTGGCCGGCATCGATCGCGTCGAGGAGCGCGAACTCGTCCTCAGGGTCGTGAATCCCGAGAACGACGAGGCCCGCACGCTGATCACCCGCGTGCCGGCGAGCGACCCCCGGGTGCCGTCGTTGGCGGACCTCTGGGCCGGTGCGGCCTGGCAGGAGCGCGAGATCAGCGAGATGTTCGATGTCGTCTTCGACGGGCACCCCGATCCGCGACCGCTCCTCACCCGCGACGAGTCGACTGAGCCCCCACTTCTCAAGTCGACGGCGCTGCCGGAGCGGCTGAGCACGCCGTGGCCCGGTGCCGCCGAGGCCCAGGAGCGCAAGCGTCGCCGGCCCCAATTGCCGCCGGGCGTCCGCCAGGAGTGGGTCGATGAAGCCTCTGGAGGGTCCGCATGACCTCACTGCCGACCCGCGGGGTCATCGCCCTCATCCCGGACGCCTGCACGTCGTGCATGGTCTGCGTCCAGGAGTGCCCCACGTGGTGCATCACGATCGACAGTCACGTCGAGCAGGTCTCCGAGGAGGGAGCCCGACGCCCCCGGTCCGTCAGCGTCCTCGACCGGTTCACGATCGACTTCGGGCTATGCATGTACTGCGGCATCTGCGTCGACGCCTGCCCGTTCGACGCCCTCGAGTGGCGTCCGCAGCACGACTATCCGGCAGATACACGCGCTGGGCTGGTGCAGGGCACCGACCAGCTGGCCGCCTGGCTTCGCTGATTCCATAGTTGTGCGTCACTCAGCTCCGCTGTTGTGACGCCCAACTATCGAATACCTAGCGGTAGTTGACGAACTGGACCGCGAAGTCCAGGTCGGCGCCCTTGACCAGCGCCTGCACGGCCTGCAGATCGTCGCGGCTCTTGCTCGTCACCCGCAGCTCGTCACCGATGACCTGTGTCTTGACCGACTTGGGGCCCTCGTCACGGATCAGCTTGCCGAGCTTCTTCGCCTGATCCTGCGCGATGCCGGCCTTGAAGGTGCCGCCGATCTTGTACTCCTTGCCCGACGCCCGGGGGTCGCCGGCCTCGAAGGCCTTGAGGCTGATGCCGCGCTTGATGAGCTTGTCCTTGAACACGTCGAGCGCAGCCTTGGCGCGCTCCTCGGTGCCGGACGTGATCTCGACGACCATCTCGCCCTTCCACTCGATGGTGGTGCCGGTGTTCTTGAAGTCGAAGCGCTGGGCCAGCTCCTTGGCGGCCTGGTTGAGGGCGTTGTCCGCCTCCTGGTGGTCCACCTTGGACACGATGTCGAAACTGCTGTCAGCCATGGTTCCTCCTCGAGTGCCCGGCCATTGTGCCAGTGGGGACGACGGACCGGTGCTAGGCCGGCTGATCCCGCAGCACGGTCGCGGGGCTGGCGAGTTCCAGCTCCCGCGCCAGCCGATGCCCGTCGAACACGGCCTCGGAGATCCAGCGCGGCGACTGGGCGTCACCGATGAGGTGCACGGCCTCGATGCCGGCGGCGGTCAGTGCGGCCGGGTCTGCCACGAGATCGCGGTACAGCGCGTCGTCGGCCACCTGATGGGTGACGAGGACCAGATCGTCGACCTCCAGGGACCACGGGTCGCCGTAGACCGTCTCGCCGCGCAGGCGCTCCGGCTGCCGCGCGGTGAGCGTGATGCCGGTGTGCATCGTCACGCCGATGTCGTGCAGGTGCTGACGGAGCATCGGGCCCTCGAGGGTGCCGTCGGACATCGGTGACACCGTCTCGTCGCGGGCCACCAGGTGGACGTCGTAGCCCTCGGCGGCGAGCAGTTCGGCGATGCTGGGCCCGACGAAGTAGCCGTCGGCGTCGTAGACGGCGACCCGCTGCCCCCTCGGTCGCTCGCCCTGCATGACCCGCTCGGGAGTCAGCGAGCCGGCAGCCCCGGCGATGGTCCTTGCCGGTCCGGGCATCGTGCCGTCACCCACCCAGGTGCTGCCGGTGGCGAGGATGACGATCTCCGCCCCGTACTCGAGGATCTCGCCGGCGGTGAGCCGCCGGCCCGTGATCACCTCGACGCTGGGCAGGCCATCGAGCTGGGTGCGGCGCCAGTCCGCGATGCGACCCCAGTCACCGAGGCCGGGAAGGCGTCGGATCCAGGTGATCCGTCCGCCCGGTTCCTCGTCTGCCTCGACGAGGTGGACGGCCTCGAAGCCGCGCTTGCCCAGCACCAGGGCGCACTCCATGCCCGCCGGCCCGCCACCGACGACGAGGACGGATCTCTGCGAGTCGACGGGCGCGGGGAACTCCTCCGGATGCCAGCCTCGGCGGTACTCCTCGCCGGCGGTCGCGTTCTGGATGCACCCGACGTGACCGAACTCCTCCTCCTTCAGGATGCAGACGTTGGCGCCGGTGCACTCGCGGATGTCCCCGAGTCGACCCTCGGCGATCTTGCGCGGCAGGAACGGGTCGGCGATCGCCGGTCGGGCCGCGCCGATGATGTCGAAGTCGCCGGAGCGGATGAGGGCCGCCATCTGGTCGGGGCTGGTGTACCGGCCCACGCCGACGATCGGCTTGTCGGTCGCCTGCCGCACCTGCGATGTCCAGGGGAGCTGGTGCCCCTCCGGGTAGTAACGGGACGTGCCGGAATCCTCCGGCCATGAGCCGGCCGTCACGTCGAACAGGTCGACGAGGGGCGACGCCAGCTCGACGAACTGCAACATCTCCTCGATCAGGACCCCAGGCACGCCGCGGCGCCCGTCGACGCAGATCCGGGTCGCGACCGCACAGTCGTCGCCGACGGCCTCGCGCACCTGCTCCAAGGTCTCCAGCACGAATCGCGCTCGGTTGGCCAACGGCCCGCCGTAGTCGTCGGTTCGGCGGTTGAGCACGCGGGACAGGAACTGGGTAAGCAGATACCCGTGGGCGCCGTAGACGTAGACGATGTCGAAGCCGACGTCGCGGGCCAGTCGCGCGGACGCGACGAAGTCGGCCTGTACGCGGTGGATGTCGTCGAGGGTCATCTCGCGCGCTGCCGATCCCCATCGGGGCTCGGCGACAGATGCGCTCGGAGCGATGCGAGGAAGTCGACTGACG
>JAUHZW010000112.1 GCA_030425745.1 Actinomycetes bacterium | reverse complement strand
GGCGGTGACCACGACGGGGCCCGTGGCCTGGAGCACGGCGAGGGCGACCGGGTGGAGGGGCATCCGGACCGCCAGCGGCGCCTCGGCCGGGAGATCCCACGCCAGGCTCGGCTGGGGTGTCAGCAGCAGGGTCAGCGAGCCCGGCCAGCAGCGACCCATCAGGGCATCGGCCTCCGGCCCCACCCGGGCGGCGATGCCCGGGACGGTGGTGCGGCTGCCGACCATGACCGGAAGCGGAGCGTCGTCCTCGTAGCCCTTGGCCTCGCGGAGGGTCGCGACCCCGCGGCGGGAGAAGGCGTCAGCGGCGACCGCATACACCGATTCGGTGGGCAGGACGACGAGGTCACCGCGGCGCAGCGCGGCCAGAGCCGACGCGACGGCCTGCTCGCGGTGCGCCCCGTCAGCGCACTGGATGCGCTGCGTCACGACCGAGCACTCCCCGCCCCGCTGCTGCCTGCCTCGGCTGCACGCTTGCGCGCCAGCGTCAGGCGCGGCAGGCCGTTCAGGTCGGTGCGGTCGACGACGTCGTCATAGGCGCACTCCCCCACCGGGACCCCGCTCCGGGACGACAGGGCCGCATCCGCGATGCAGGCCTCGAGGGCTCCGGGCACACCGGCTTCGCCGGCCGCGGACCCCTGCACGTCGGCATGCTCGACTGCCAGCAGTCCGCCGGGGCGCAGCAGGACGGCCGCAGTGCGGGCGATGCGGTGGACGACATCGAGCCCGTCCGGACCCCCGTAGAGCGCGACGGCCGGCTCGTGATCGCGGACCTCCGGCTCGCGAGGGATCATCTGGTCCGGGATGTACGGCGGGTTCGAGACGATCACATCGACCCGGCCGGTCAGCCGAGCGAGTTCACCCTCGGCCACGGCACCGGCATCGGCGTGGTGCACCTCCACCCGGGATCCGCAGTCAGCCAGCTGGGCCGCATGGGCCTCGACGTTGCGGCGCGTCCACGTGACGGCATCGTCATCGAGCTCGACCGCGTGGACGATGCTGCCCGGCGCCTCGGTGGCGAGAGCCAGGGCGAGGATTCCGCTGCCCGAGCACAGGTCCACGGCGACGCGCTCCCCCTCCGGCCGCTCGACCAGCGAGCGGATCCCGGCCTCCGCGAGCAGTTCGGTCTCCGGCCGCGGGATGAACACCCCGGGACCCACCTCGACCTCGAGGTAGCGGAACGCCGCCGTTCCCAGCAGGTGCTGGAGCGGAACCCGGCTCAGCCGGCGTGCGAGCAGCTGCTCGATGCGGACCTTCTCCTCCTCCGTCGGCGCCTCCTGGAGGAACAGGCGACTGCGGGTCGTGCCCATCGCATGCGCGACGATCTCCGCCGCATCGACCGACGGGGAGGGCACACCGGCGATGGTCAGTCGACGCTCGGCGTCGAAGAGCACATCACGGACGGTGACGCGCGCCCCGTAGGTGTGGTCGTCGGGAAGGGTCACGCCGACGGCTCGCTCAGCCGGCTCGCCCGATCGGCCTCGACGCAGGCGTCGATGACGGCCTCGAGGTCACCGTCGAGGACCTGATCGAGGTTGTGGGCCTTGAATCCGACCCGGTGGTCGTTGATGCGGTTCTCGGGGAAGTTGTAGGTGCGGATGCGCTCGCTGCGGTCGACCGTGCGCACCTGGGAACGCCGCGCGTCGGACGCCTCCGCCGCCGCTGCCGCCTCCGCCTCGGCGAGCAGTCGGGCGCGGAGGATCCGCATCGCGGACTCCTTGTTCTGCAGCTGGCTCTTCTCGTTCTGGCACGAGACCACCACACCGGTGGGCAGGTGGGTGATGCGCACCGCGGAATCAGTCGTGTTGACGCTCTGCCCGCCGGGGCCGGACGACCGGTACACGTCGATGCGCAGATCATTGGGGTCGATGACGACGTCGACCTCCTCCGCCTCCGGCAGCACGAGAACACCGGCGGCAGACGTGTGGATGCGTCCCTGTGACTCGGTCACCGGCACGCGCTGGACCCGATGCACACCGCCTTCGAACTTCAGCCGCGCGAAGGGTGCCTGCCCGGGTTCGGGATTGCCCTTGGCCTTGACCGCGATCGAGATGTCCTTGTAGCCGCCGAGGTCGGACTCGACCGAATCGATGATCTGGGCGCTCCAGCCGTGCCGCTCGGCGTAGCGCAGGTACATGCGGGCGAGGTCACCGGCGAACAGGGCGGACTCCTCGCCGCCCTCCCCCGCCTTGACCTCGAGGATGACGTCCTTGTCGTCCATGGGGTCACGGGGCAGGAGCAGCTCGGTCAGCCGCTCGGCGGCCGCGTCGCGCCGCTCCTCCTGCGTGACCACCTCCTCGGCGAAGTCGGGGTCGGCATCCGCCAGTTCCTGCGCGGCGACGAGGTCGTCGCACGCGGACTGCCATTCCCGATAGGTCGCCACCACGGGGCCGAGCTCGGCGAAGCGCCGCCCGAGCCGGCGCGCGGCGGCCTGATCGCCGTGCACGGCCGGATCCGCCAGCTGCTGCTCGACCTCGGCGTACTCGGCGACGAGGTCCACACAGGACTCGAACATGCAGGGCTCCCTCGGTGGTGCGGGATCGCTCCCGGAACATGAAACACCCCGGGCGCCGGTCGGGGGCCTACCGCGTGACGGGGGAGACACGCGGTAGGCGCCGAACCGGCGCCCGGGGCGGTGAAGCTAGTTGGCGTCCTTCTTGCCGTAGCGGCTCTCGAACTTCGCGACGCGGCCGCCGGTGTCGAGGATCTTCTGCTTGCCCGTGTAGAACGGGTGGCACGCGGAGCACACGTCGGCGTGGATGATGCCGTCCTTCGCGGTGCTGCGGGTCGTGAACGTCGTGCCGCAGGTGCACGTCACGGTGGTCTCCCCGTAGGCGGGGTGGATGTCAGCCTTCATGGTGTCCTCTCCTCGCTCCGGGTCGAACCGCCCGGGTGGGCGTTCGTGAACCGGAGCCGCATCAGTATGCCACCTCGTGGCGAGGCGACGAAATCCGGTCAATCGTCGTCGCTGCTGCCGCTCACCGCGGGGGTGGTCTTCTGGACCTGCAGCAGGAACTCCTGGTTGCTGGTGGTGTCGCGGAGCTTGGTGAGCAGGAGCTCGATCGACTGCTGCTGGTCGAGTGCGTGGAGCACCCGACGCAGCTTCCAGACGATCTTGAGCTCCTCATTCGACATGAGCAGCTCCTCCTTGCGGGTGCCGGACGCATCGACGTCGACCGCGGGGAAGATGCGCTTGTCGGCAAGGCGCCGATCCAGCTTGAGCTCCATGTTGCCGGTGCCCTTGAACTCCTCGAAGATCACCTCGTCCATGCGCGAGCCGGTCTCGACCAGCGCCGTCGCGAGGATGGTCAGTGACCCACCGTTCTCGATGTTGCGGGCGGCACCGAAGAACCGCTTCGGCGGGTACAGCGCCGTGGAGTCGACACCGCCGGACAGGATGCGACCGGAGGCCGGGGCGGCCAGGTTGTAGGCGCGACCGAGCCGGGTCATGGAGTCGAGCAGGACGACGACGTCGTTGCCGAGCTCGACGAGCCGCTTGGCCCGCTCGATGGACAGCTCAGCGATGATCGTGTGGTCCTCGGCGGGGCGGTCGAAGGTCGAGGCGATGACCTCGCCCTTCACCGACCGCTGCATGTCGGTGACCTCCTCGGGGCGCTCGTCGACGAGCACGACCATGAGGTGCACCTCGGGGTTGTTCGTGGTGATCGCGTTGGCGATCGACTGCAGCACCATCGTCTTGCCGGCCTTCGGCGGGGAGACGATGAGGCCGCGCTGGCCCTTGCCGATGGGCGCCACCAGATCGATGACGCGCGTCGTCAGGTTGGTCGGCTCGCCCTCGAGCTTGAGCCGGTTCTGCGGGTACAGCGGGGTGAGCTTGGAGAACTCGGGGCGGTTGCGCGCCGCCTCCAGGGTGCCCCCGTTCACGCTGTCGATGCGCACGAGCGGGGTGAACTTCTCCTTGCGGTCCCCCTCCTTCGGGGCCCGGGTGGCGCCGGTGACGGCGTCGCCCTTGCGCAGACCGTTCTTGCGCACCATGGACAAGGAAACGTAGACGTCGTTCGGTCCGGGCAGGTAGCCGCTGGTCCGCACGAAGGCGTAGTTGTCCATGACGTCGAGGATGCCCGCGACCGGGATGAGGACGTCGTCCTCGCTGATCTCCGGCTCGGCGTCGTTGTACCCGCCACCGCGCTGGCGGTCACGGCGGTCGCGGTAGCGGTCGCGGCCCCGGCGGCGCCGGCTGCGGCCACTCCCCTCCTCGGGGTAGTCACGGTCGTTGTTGCGGTCGTTGTTGCGGTCGTTGTTGCGATCGTTGTTGCGGTTGCCGCGATCGTCATTGCGATCGTTGTTGCGATCGCGGTTGCGGTCCCGATTGCGGTCCCGCCGACCGCCCCGGTCGCCGTCGCGGTTGTCATCGCGGTTGTCGTGGTCACCGCTCTCGCGGTTGTCGCTGTCGCGGGAAGCGTCGTCGCCGCTGCGAGACTGCGCGGGAGCCTGGTTGGCCGGAGCCTGGTTGGCCGGAGCCTCGTCCGCGGGAGCCTGGTCACGGCGTGCGCTGCGCCGGGTGCGGGAGGCGCTCTCGGAGCCGTCTGCCGTCTCGGTCGCTGCCGCGCCGCTCTTGGCGGCGCCGTTGCCACCGCTCTGCCGCTCGGAGATGGCGGCGATCAGATCCCCCTTGCGCATGCCGCTGGCTCCGGAGATGCCCATCTGCTGGGCGAGCTGCTTGAGCTCGGGGAGGAGCATGCCGGACAGGCCCTTGCCCTTGCTGGGCGCCTTGCCTGTCACATCAGTGTCCGTCACGTGGATTCCTTCTGGATTCGCCCTCGTCGATGAGGGTGGGACAGTCCGCTCCGTCGGTAGTTCAGGAGCGTGATCACCTCACTGCGTGCTGCGGCGCTGATGCGGCCGAAGCGCTGATGTGGGTGAGTTCCGTGAACATCTCTTGAGGAAGATCAGGGAGCCAGTCGGATTGATCCGCTGCCTCGTCCTGCCGGAACCCCTGAAGGGTAGCACCGGGACTCCTCCGCCCCGGAGAGGCACCCCGGTGCGGCGGCTGCGAGGTCGGTCACGGACCGAGCGGCACCTCGCGCGCTCCGGTCGGCGAGACCGCCACCTCACGCACGATCCATTCGCTCTCGTCCGCCAAGATCGCGTGCTGGCGGGTCGAGTCGTCGACGAACGCGAGCACGGACGGCCCGGCACCGGAGACGACGGCAGGGATGCCGGCCTCGCGGAGGGCGGCCACCAGCGCCAGCGATGCCGGATACGCGGCAGCGCGGCTGTCCTGGTGGATGGTGTCCTCGGTGGCGGCCATCAGCCGCGTCGGGTCCATGGTCAGGGCGTGGACGAGGAGAGCGGAGCGGGCGATGTTCACGGTCGCCTGATGCAGGGTCACCGACTCCGGCAGCAACGTGCGCGCCTGAGCGGTCGACAGTGAGCCGGAGGGCACCATCGCCACCGGCCGGACGCTCTCATGGGCCTGCATCCGCGCCACGTCGGCACGGCCGTCGGCATCCACCCACGCGACGGTGAAGCCGCCGTGCAGCGCGGCTGCGATGTTGTCCGGGTGCGGCTCGCGGGCGAGCGCCAACTGCAGCACATCGTCATCGGTCAGCCGCTCGTGACCGTCGTCGACCATGGCTCGGGCCAGGACGATCCCTCCGACGATCGCCGCGGCGGAGGAACCGAGGCCACGGCCATGCGGGATGGAGTTGATGCAGCGCAGCACGAATCCCGGGACCGTGACATCCATCGCATCGAAGGCCGACCTCATCGCCTGCACCACCAGGTGCTGCTCGTCGCGCGGCACGGAGTCCTCCCCCTCGCCGGCGACCTCGACGAGGACGCCCTCGTCCTCGGTGGCCATCGCCACCAGATCGTCATAGACCGCGAGGGCCAGGCCTGCGGAGTCGAACGCCGGGCCCAGGTTGGCGCTGGTGGCGGGGACGACCACGCGCACGGCATCCCGCCGGATGCCGGACATCAGCCGACCAGCCCGAGGACGCGGGCTGCGGCCTCGGCGTCGACCGGGACGACGACCGGGTCCGAGGCACTGTCGAGCGCCAGTTGCGGATCCTTGAGTCCGTTGCCGGTGAGGGTGCACACGATGGTCTGCCCCGGATCAAGCTGGCCCGCCGCGTGCCTCTTGATGACTCCCGCGACGCTGGCCGCGCTGGCCGGCTCGCAGAAGATCCCCTCGCTCGAGGCGAGCAGGTGATACGCGGCGAGGATCTCCTCGTCGGTCACCGCCTCGATGACGCCGCCGGACTCGTCCCGGGCCGCCTCGGCCTGCTGCCACGATGCCGGGTTGCCGATGCGGATGGCGGTCGCGAGCGTCTCCGGCTGCTCGACCGGATGTCCCAGCACGATCGGGGCTGCACCGGCCGCCTGGAAGCCCCACATCCGCGGCCGGGAGTCGGCGGTGCCGTCGGCGGCGTACTCGGTGTAGCCCTTCCAGTACGCGGTGATGTTGCCGGCGTTGCCGACGGGAAGGGCATGGATGTCGGGGGCCTTGCCGAGCTGGTCGACGATCTCGAAGCTGGCCGTCTTCTGACCCTCGATGCGCGCCGGGTTCACGCTGTTGACGAGCTCGACCGGGTAGCGGTCGGCGAGATCACGGGCGACGTCGAGGCACTGGTCGAAGTTGCCGTCGACCTGCAGCAGGGTGGCTCCGTGCACGATCGCCTGAGCGAGCTTGCCCATCGCGATCTTCCCCTGGGGCACGAGCACGGCACTGCGCATGCCGGCCTTGACCGCATAGGCAGCGGCGCTGGCGGACGTGTTGCCGGTCGACGCGCAGATGACGACCTTGGCGCCGGCTTCGGCGGCCTTGGAGATCGCCATCGTCATGCCACGATCCTTGAAGGATCCCGTGGGGTTCGCGCCGTCGTACTTCAGCCAGACCTCGCAGCCCAGCTGCTCACTGAGCGTGCAGGCGTAGACCAGCGGCGTGCCGCCCTCGCGCAGGCGGAAGCCCAGCCGCGAGTCGTCGATCACCGGGTCGCCCAGGCGCAACACGCGGTAGGCCAGGCGCCCTTCGCTGAGGTCCAGCTCGACCCGCAGCACCTTGCCCGGCGAATCGACGTGGGCCA
>JAUHZW010000111.1 GCA_030425745.1 Actinomycetes bacterium | reverse complement strand
CTGCGATCGCGTTCTCGAACTCCGCCGTGGTGAAGTTGCTGGGGTCGGCACCCTGCCACGCGAGGATGCAGCCCATGGTGTCGCGCATCTCGGACAGGACCGTGACGCGCCCCTTCAGCGCCGGGTCGAACAGCTGATCCAACGAGACGAGCTCGGTGGTGCCCAGAGCGTTGTCGATGCCGTCGATGTTGTAGCCGAGACCGCCGAAGCCGGACTGCCACGGCATCGTGTAGTCACGGTTCGGGTCGAAGGACACACCCATGTACTTGGGGTTGAGGTTCACCGCGTTGGGGATCTGCGCCTTGTCGAGCTTCTGGGCATAGCCGTTCTGGATCCACAGCGCGGCCATCCAGTCGGTGAGGACGACGAGATCGCGGTCGATGTTCTGCCCCTGCTCGAGCTGGGTGCGGACCTTCGCGAAGAACTCGTTGTTGTCGTTGATGTCCTCGTTGTACGTGACGGCGATGCCCGTCTGCTCCTGGAACGCATCGAGGGTCGGGCGACCGGTCTCCTCATCGTCGTAGTCGATGTACAGCGGCCAGTTCGACCACATGACGACCTTCTCGGAGTCCGACATGTCAGTCGCTGCGCTGGACTCGGGTGCCGCGGCCTCGGCATCCCCGCCGGCCCCCTCCGACGCAGCAGGGGCGCTCTCACCCGCACCGCAGGCCGCGGCCACGGCGGCAGCACCGGTGATTCCCGCTGCCTGCAGCAGGCGACGGCGGGAAACCGAGGACCGCATGGTCCCGGCGATGGCAGCGATGGCTTCGGGTCGCTTCGTGGTCATGTGAGCCTCCGGTCGGTGTAGGTCGGTTGTTCTAGGGGCGGTTATACAGGAGCAGGTACGGGTTATGTCGGTTCAGTGAAGATCGTCCGATGCCACGGCTTGCGTGCTTGACCGGTGACATCGAGCGAGACGTGCTTGATATGGGTGTACTCGTCGAAGGAGTAGGTGGACATGTCCTTGCCGAAGCCCGACTGGCCGAAGCCACCATGGGGCATCTCACTGACGATCGGGATGTGGTCGTTGATCCACACGGTGCCGGCACGGATCTCGCGCTGAGCCCTGAGTCCTCGGAAGATGTCGGTCGTCCACGCCGATGCGGCGAGGCCGTAGACAGTGTCGTTCGCCAGCCGGAGCCCGTCATCATCAGAGTCGAAGGGCAGCACCGCCAGCACGGGACCGAAGACCTCGTCGCGAACGATCTCGGAGTCCTGAGCAGCGTCGACCACGACCGTGGGCTCGTAGAACGCGCCGGCGGCGAGGTCTCCCCCGGGTGCACGGCCCCCCGCAAGCACACGTGCCCCGTCACGGCGCGCACGCTCGACGAAACCGGCCACCCGTTCGGCCTGCCGTCGCGAGACGAGCGGGCCGAGATCGGTGTCGGGATCCTCGGTGTCACCGAGTCGGATGCCGGTGAAGAGGTCGGCCACTCCCGCGATGAAGGCGTCGTACAGCGGGCGCTGGACGTACGCACGGGTCGCCGCGGTGCAGTCCTGGCCCGTGTTGATCAGGGAGCCGGCGACCGCTCCGTGCACGGCCGCCTCGAGATCGGCATCGTCGAACACGACGAACGGTGCCTTGCCTCCCAGCTCGAGGTGCACGCGCTTCACGCTCTCCGTGGCCAACTGCATCACCCGCTTGCCCACACCGGTCGAGCCCGTGAACGACACCATCGCCACGTCCGGATGGCTGATGAGCGCCTCACCGGCCTCCGGGCCGGTCCCCACGACGACGTTGACCACTCCCGCCGGGATGCCCGCCGCGGCGCAGTCCTCCGCCAGCATGAGCGAGGTCAGCGGAGTGATCTCCGCCGGCTTGAGCACGATGGTGTTGCCCGCGGCCACCGCGGGCAGGATCTTCCACATCGCCATCTGCAGCGGGTAGTTCCACGGCGCGATCGACCCGACGACACCGACCGGTTCTCGCCGAATCACCGAGGTGTGGTCGCCGTCCCACTCAGTCGCCGCCTTGCCGTCCAGGTTGCGCGCAGCGCCGGCGAAGAAGGCCACGTTGTCGATGGAGCCCGGGATGTCGAAGCCCGTGGTGAGCCGGATGGGCTTGCCTGCCTGCCGAGTCTCCACGAGCGCGTACTCCGCCGCACGCTCCTGCAGGCGCGTGGCCAGCCGCAGCAGCGCCGAGGATCGTTCGACCGGGGGCAGGGCGGACCACTCCGGCAGCGCTCGAGCCGCGGCGCGCACCGCTGCATCGACATCCCCGGCACTGGCCAGGGGAAAGGAGTCGAGCACCGTGCCATCGACCGGGTTCACGACGATGCCCACCGTCGTCGACTGTCCGGGGCTGGCCGATCCACCCGCGAAGACCGCGTCCGTCATGCCACCTCCCTGTCCGACGGCTCCTTGGCATCGAACCACGGAATACGGAGGCATTCAAGGAATATGGCATGGTTTCTCGGATTGAAACACGATCGTAACGATGGAAATCGTGGCAGGTAGAGTGAACCTGATGCGAATTCCCTCCCGGACGACACTCCTCGGCCCCCGGTCGGTGCTCGCGGCCTCGGCCGCTGCGGCGCTCCTGCTCGGCGGCTGCTCCAGCCCCGATGACGAGGGCGCCACCCCGGACACCGCTCCGAGCGCGGCCCAGCCGCCCACGGCAGCTGCCACCCCGCTGGAGACGTCGGCGGCCCCGTCCGCGCCTCAGGAGACTCCCGCCGACTGCCCCGGCCTGACCCGCATGACCCTCACCGTCCCCGGCACCTCAGCACCCCGCTTCGCCGGGTACTACGCAGCACTGAGTCGGGACTATTACGCCGATGCCTGCCTCGACGTGGCCATCATCACGGCCACGAGCGCCGCCGAGGCCCTCGCGACCCTTGCCGGCGGCACCGCCGACGCGGTCGTCGCCCCTCTCGCCGAGGGGCTGCGGGCCCGCGAGGCCGGATCAGCCGTCGTGAACGTCGCGCAGGTCTTCCAGCGATCCGGCACCGTCGAGGTCTCGTTCACCTCCGCGGGCATCGACTCACCGGACGGGTTCCGCGGCAAGCGGGTCGGGCTGGGGAGTACCGGTGGTTGGGAGGTGATCGCCGCCGCCTCGAAGGCCGGACTTGATCCGGTCGCGGACACGACCCTGGTACCCGGAGGCGGTGTCGACACGCTGCTGGCCGGGGAGGTCGACGCCGCGGCTGTCCAGACCTACGACGGCTACCAACGTCTGCTCGGCCAGCCCCAGCCCGACGCCGGCACCCCCATCACGCCGGACGACCTGAACGTCATCGACTACGCGGCCGATGGTGTCGGGCTGCTTCCCGACGGCCTCTGGGTCGGCTCGGACCGACTGGCGGACGGGGCCGGCGCGGATGCCGTGCAGCGGTTCGTCACGTCATCTCTACGTGGATGGATCGACTGTCGTGATGACGCCGCGGGGTGCGCGGCCCTGCCGGATCTCGCACCGGGCGGAGACATCGAGCTCGCGACCCGAATGGTCCAGGCGGTCAACGCCCTGGTGTGGCCCAGCCCCTTGGGCGTGGGCGTCATCGACCCCGCGCAGCAGTCGAGAACGGTTCAGGTGGCGCTGGTCACCAAGGACCTTGACGGCGGCCGGCTCATCACCCGCGAGCCGGACGAGCAGGCGATCACCACGGCCTTCGCCACGGAGGCCGACGCCCAACTCACGGCGCAGGGGCTCAACGTCAACGGTTGAGGCGATACGCCGCTACAGACCCTTGGGGTGGAGGTAGCGCTGCGCGAGGGCGCCGGCGAAGTCGAAGGCGAGCGCCACGAGTGCCACGAGAGCCGCGCCGACGAAGATCGCGGTGGGTCGGTTCAGCTTCAGACCGGCGTTGATGGTCTCGCCGAGACCGCCACCGCCGATGAGGAACGCCAGCGCGCCCATGCCGACCGTGATGACGGTGGCGGTGCGGATGCCCGAGATGATGACGGGCACCGACAGGGGCAGCTCGATGCGGGCCAGACGCTGTACCGGGGTCATGCCCATGCCCTTGCCCGACTCGATGACGGACGGATCGACCTGCTCAATGCCGACGATCGTGTTGCGGAGCACCGGAAGGAGGGAGAAGGCGGCGAGCGCGAGGATCACCGTGGTCGCACCCTGCCCCAGCCAGACGAAGAACAGCACGATCAGGCCGTAGGCCGGGATCGCCTGCATCAGGCCCAGGAACCCGACCATGGTGTTCTTCAGACCCCGGGCACCACCGCGCGTCACCATGATGCCCAGCGGGATGGCGACGATGATCACCAGCAGCGTCGACCAGAACGCCAGGATCAGCTGCTGCTGCAACTGCCGTGCGAGGTTCGCGGGTTCAAGGATGCGCTCCGTCGTCGGATCCATGTCGGAGTAGTTCCAGACGACGAAGAGCAGGACAGCCAGCAGAAGACCGATCGCCGGGGTGACGATCAGATCCAGCCGACTGGCGCGGGACTCGTTCATGCCGCGCCGTTCTGCGTCTGCACGAGCAGGGAGGCGAGGGACTCGATGGTGACGCACCCCAGATAGCGGCCCCGCCCGTCGACCACGACGGACATGCCCGTGGAGGTCTGCAGCATGGCCGAGAGGGCGTCCTGAAGAGTGTCCTCGGGCTGCAGCATCACGTTGACCGATCGACCGGCCTGCTCGATGGGCTTGGCGGCGTTGTCCAGAGAACGACGGTCGACCCAGCGGACCGGGTGCTCCTGAGCGTCCAGCAGGATCGCCACACCCGACGATGACTCCTCCACCGCAGCGAGGGCCTGGGTACGTGAGGCACCCGGCAGAACCGGCGGTACGGGAGCGAGGTCCAGATCGCGGACGCGGTTCAACGTCAGCGTCTTGAGGATGGCTCCTGAGCCGAGGAAGTTCTCCACGAAGTCGTCGGCCGGGTCGGTGAGGATCACCTCGGGCCGATCGATCTGCGCGATGATGGACTGCTCACGCAGGATCGCGATGCGATCGCCCATCTTGACGGCCTCATCGATGTCATGCGTGACGAAGACGATCGTCTTCTTCAACTCCGCCTGAAGGCGCAGGAACTCGTTCTGCAGCCGATCACGCGTGATCGGGTCGATCGCCCCGAACGGCTCGTCCATGAGCAGGACGTCCGGGTCGGCTGCGAGAGCGCGGGCCACGCCGACGCGCTGCGCCTGACCGCCGGAGAGCTCGCGCGGGTAGCGAGGCCCGTAGATCGAGGGATCCATGCCGACGAGCTCGAGCATCTCGTTGACGCGTGCCGCGGTCTTCTTCTTGTCCCACTTCAGCAGACGCGGGACCGTGCCGATGTTCTCCGCGATGGTGCGGTGCGGGAACAGACCGATCTGCTGGATCACATAGCCGATCTGGCGACGAAGCTTGTTGGGGTCGGTGTTCGTGACGTCGGCGCCCTCGAAGATGATCGACCCCGAGGTGGGCTCGATCATGCGGTTGATGAGCCGAAGGGTCGTACTCTTTCCGCAGCCGGACGGGCCGACCAGGACGAGGATCTCGCCCTCGCGCACAGCGAGGCTGAGATCGCGCACCGCGGGCTGCTCCGCCCCGGGGTAGGTCTTCTCAACATTGACCAGTTCGATCAGAGCCCGGGGCTCATGCAGCGGATCAAGATCGTGGGCATTCATGAACGCACTCCTGCAGACGTGGTGAGGCGGCCGAGACCGCGCATCGAGCTGTCGATAGCAAGGGCCAGCAGCAGCGACAGGATCACGCCTGTCCAGATGGCCTCCAGGGAATTGGGCAGCGGCAGTCGGGCCAGACCGGACTTGATGAAGTCACCGAGGCCGCCGCCGGCGACCAGGGTCGCGATGGCGGAGATTCCGACTGTCAGCATGGCCGAGACGCGGATGCCCGCGAGGATGACCGGCCAGGCGAGCGGAAGCTCGACCTTGAAGAGGATCTGCAGACGGGTCATGCCCATGCCCTTGGCCGACTCGACGATGCTCGAATCGACACCCTGCAGGCCGGTGACCGTGTTGCGGAGGATCGGCAGCAGCGCGTAGAGGAACAGCGCGATGAAGGACGGCCAGAATCCCAGACCCACCACGGGGATGAAGATCGTGAACAGGGCCAGCGACGGAATCGTCAGGAAGACGCTCGCGATCGCGAGGGAGAGTTCACGCGGAAAGGCTCGATTGCGGGTCAGCACCCCGACGGTGATGGCGACGATCGCGGCCGCCACCGTCACGCTGACGACATAGCCGAGGGTCTCCAGCAGGGTGGAGGCGACGAGATCCCACCGCTTGGAGAGGTACTCGAACCAGGATTCGATTCCAGACATGGATAGCCCGAGGGCCTGTCCGGGTCACGGGGCAGAGAGCCCCGTGACCCGGAGCAGACTCACTCCGAGATGATGCCCTGCTCGATCAGGTACGCCTTGGCCACCGCCGCGGGCTCTTCACCCTCGGCCGAGACCTGCGCGTTGAGCTCCGCCATCTTGGCGTTGTCGAGCGGCGCCAGAATGGCGTTGGTGAGGCCGTCGAAGGCCTCCGGCGCCTTGTCGTACGTCTCCTTGTTGAACGTCGCGGAGACGTTGTACAGGATGTTGACGCCCGGATCCTCGACGAGGCTCAGTCCGAGCGCCGGGATGCGGCCGTCCGTCGTGAAGACCTCACCGAACGTGCAGTTGCCCGCCGCCGTCTCGGTGTAGATGACGCCGGTGTCCAGGATGCTCTGCTGAGCGTCCGGGAGCTCGATGCCCGTGGCGGTCTCGGTCAGGATGAGGCCATCGGGACGGGTCGGGAACTCCGACTCCATGCAGACGACTGCATCCGGGTTGGCCTGGACGTACTCCATCATCGTCTGCAGCGTGAACGCCTCGCCGCCATTCGCCTCGACGGCCTGCGGGCTGGCCGCGAAACCGTAGGTGTTGTTGAAGGGCGAGCGACCCACCCAGACGATGTTGTTGTCGGCAAGGTCCTTCTCACGGACGCCGGTGGTGAGCTCCTCAGAGTCGAAGGAGGGATCCTCCTGGCCGAGGTGCACGGTCCAGCCAGTGCCGTTGTACTCCATGTAGATGTCGATCTCGCCGGCCAGCAGAGCCTCGCGAGCGACGGCAGTGCCACCGAGGTTGACCTTGTCGGAGACCTCGGCGCCCGCAGCCTGGAAGGCCTGGACCATCATCTGGCCGAGGATCAGCTGCTC
>JAUHZW010000110.1 GCA_030425745.1 Actinomycetes bacterium | reverse complement strand
ATCGCCTTCGCGTCCTCGATGAGGACGGCGAGTTCGTCGAGTCGTTCCTGGACGTCCACGTGTGCTCCCTGCGGTTGTCGGCGTGGTCGTGGCCCGTGGGCCATTCAGCCCATTCTGTCCGACAACCTGCTCTCCAGCCGGGACAACACGGCGTCGGGGACCAATCCGCTGACATCTCCCCCGAAGGTCGCGACCTCCTTGACCAGGCTCGAGGACAGGAAGCTGTAGAGCGGATTGGTCGAGATGAAGGCGGTCTCGATCTGCGCGAGGCGGTAGTTCATCTGGGCCATCTGAAGCTCGTAGTCGAAGTCACTGACCGCTCGCAGGCCCTTCACGATCGTGCTGATCCCGTGGGCCTGGCAGTAGTCGACGAGCAGTCCGTGGAAGGAGTCGACGCGGATGTTGCCGTACGGCTCGACGACCTCTCGGAGGATCTCCATGCGCTCGTCGATGCTGAACAGCCCGGCCTTCGACGAGTTGATCAGAACGGCGACGACGACCTCGTCGGCCATCGCCGCTGCACGTGCGAAGACGTCCAGATGACCGTTGGTCACCGGGTCGAACGACCCCGGGCACACGGCAACGCGCATCAGTCCTGCTCCTCCTCGGCGACCGCACCCCTGCTCTGCGCTCGACCGTACCAAAGCGTGGTGTCGCCGTAGTCGCGCTCGCGGAGGACGTCCCAGCCTCCGGGGAATGGTGACTGCCGGTCGCGGGCTGGTCGCTCCACGACGATCTGGGCGTCGGCGGCGATCCAGCCCGATTCAGCCAGCATGGCGAGCTCGCCGGCCACCTGCTGCGCTGGGACGTCGTACGGCGGGTCCACGAGGACGAGCGTGGCGGCCGGCCCGGGCGGAGGTCCAGCGACCTGCGCGACCCGGCGCGGCACCACCGAGGCGCCGTCCAGTGCCACGGCCTTGATGTTCCGTCGCATGACCCGCAGCGCCTCTCGGCCGGACTCCACCAGATACGCGGCCCGGGCCCCACGGCTCAACGCCTCCAGACCCAGCGCCCCGGTGCCTGCATACAGGTCGAGGGCCACGACCTCGGCCCAGCCACCCGGCGCGCCCCGGACTGCCGAGTCCAGAGCGGAGAACAGCGCCTCGCGGATGCGGTCGGATGTCGGCCGGGTGCCCCGAGCCGGGACCTCCAGGCGCCGACCGCGGGCGATGCCGGCGATGATCCGAGTCACTTCCTGCTACGCCTTCTCGAGGTACTCGGCCTGATCGTCCTGAACGAGCGCGAGCACTGCGGCTGCCAGGACGGGGTGATCGGCCAGCGCGGGGTCGCGCTCGACCAGCTCATGCGCGTCGTGGCGGGCAGCATGGATCACGTCCTCGTGCTGGGCCACCTCCAGCAGGCGCAGGGTGCGCCGGTGACCGGACTGCGAGCTGCCCAGAACGTCGCCCTCACGCCGCAGTTCGAGATCCATGTCGGACAGCCGGAATCCGCCGGTGGTGGACGCGACCGCGGCCAGCCGCTCGCGAGCCGGGGAGCCCTGCGGCGCCTCGGTGACGAGCAGACACAGACCGGGCAGCGAACCGCGGCCCACGCGGCCACGGAGCTGGTGCAGTTGGGAGATCCCGAAGCGGTCGGCGTCCATGATGACCATCATCGTGGCATCGGGGACATCGACACCGACCTCGATGACGGTCGTCGACACAAGGACGTCGAGTCCGTCAGGGGCGGAGACGTCGGCGAAGCGCCGCATGGCGTCGTCCTTCTCCTCCGGTGACATGCGGCCATGCAGGATGCCCACGCGCAGACCCGCCAGCGGCCCGTCCGCGAGGGTGCGGGCCACATCGAGGACGGCAGCGGCACGCTGTGGCTCGTCCTCGGCATCGTTCGGGAGGAGTGCCTGCTCCTCGTCGGCGTCGGCGCCACCGATCCGCGGGCAGACGACGAACACCCGATGTCCCTCCTCAACCTCCTCGCGCACGCGCTGCCAGGTGCGGTCGGCGAGTGCCGGGCGCTCAGACGGCACGACGATGTGGGTCGTCACTCCGGCCCGCCCCGAGGGCACCTCCTCCAACGTGGATACGTCGACGTCGCCGAAGATCGTCATGGCGACGGTGCGCGGGATGGGGGTGGCGGTCATGACGAGCACATGGGGCCGAGTGCCGGCCCGGGACTTCTCGGCCAGAGCGGCCCGCTGCTCGACGCCGAACCGGTGCTGCTCGTCGACGACCACCAGTGCGAGATCGTCGAACTCGACATGCTCCTGCAGCAGCGCATGGGTGCCCACGACGATGCCGGCCTCGCCGGTCGTGACCTCCAGCAGGGCTCGACGCCGATCTGCCGTGCGCTGGGACCCGGTGAGGAGGGCCACTCGGGTGCCGATCTCCGATCCGCCGAGCAGGCCCTGCTCCGCGAGCGGACCGAGCATCCCGGTGACAGAACGATGGTGCTGGGCAGCGAGCACCTCGGTGGGCGCCAGCAGCGCGGCCTGCCCGCCGGCATCGACCACCCGCAGCATGGCCCGCAGCGCCACGACCGTCTTGCCGCTGCCGACGTCGCCCTGAAGCAGGCGATGCATCGGATGTCCCGCGGCCAGGTCGTCGGCGATCTGCTCGGACACCGCCATCTGCCCGTCAGTGAGGGTGAACGGGAGCCGGGCGTCGAACGCGTCGACCAGCGGGCTGGTCTCCGGCGCCCGACGGGTGGCGGTCAGCGCCCTGGTCTCGGCGCGCCGCTGCGCGAGCAGGACCTGCAGCACGAACGCCTCTTCGAACCGGAGCCGGTCGACGGCCGCATCGAGCGCCTCCCGACTGCTGGGCCGATGGATGCCCCACAGAGCATCCGTGAGCCCGACAAGGCCGTGTTCGCTGCGCACGTCTACCGGGAGCGGGTCGGGCAGGTCGCCGATCTGGGCCAGAACCAGATCGATGGCCTGGCTGATCTGCCAGGACGTGATGCCCCGGACAGCTGGATAGATCGGGATCAGGGCTCCGGCGAACTCCAGGGCCGCGAGGTCGTCCTCCGGTGCCCCGTCGGGCAGCATCTCGAACTCCGGGTGGGCCAGTTGGAGCCGGCCGCGATAGCGGCTGACCTGCCCGCCGAACAGGCCGCGCCGTCCGGGAGTGAGCTGCTTCTCTCGCCACTTCTGGTTGAAGAAGGTGAGCCGCATGTCCTCGACTCCGTCACTGATCGTCGCCTCGAGGATGGTGCCGCGACGCTGACGCATGGGGCGGGTCTCGACCTTCACGACGACGCCCAGCACCGTGACCTGCTCACCCTCGTCGAAGTCCCCGAGCGCGGTGAGTTCCCCGCGCTCGGCATAGCGCCGGGGATAGTGGCGAAGGAGATCCTCGACGGTGCTCAGCCCGAGCTTCGTGCGCAGCGCATCGGCGGTCTTGCCGCCGAGCAGGCCCGACAGGCGCCGGTTCAGGATCCCCTCGCCCGGGTCGGGCAGTCCAGCGCTGCTCACTCGACACCGAGGATGAGCGGCCACAGCGGCTGGCCGGCGTCGTAGGCGACCACCTCAGCGAGGGGGAAGGTCTCGTCGAGCCAGGGCTCGAGTTCCGACCGCAGATCGGCGGAGGCATCGCAGCCGTAGAGGAGGGTGACGAGCTCCCCACCGACGGCCAGCATGCCGGTGAGCATGTCACGCACCACTGACGTCACGTCCCTGCCGACCAGCACGATGTCGCCGTCGACCAGTCCGAGCACATCGCCGACCCGGCAGGGCCCCACAGTGGTCAGCGCGTCGCGACTGGCGATCGTCACGGCGCCGTAGCGGGTCGCGCCGACAGCCCGGGTCATGGCGACGACGTCCTCGTCGAACCGGGCATCAGGGTCATGCACGGCCACGGCCGCGAGGCTCTGGACAATCGAGCGGGTCGGGATCACCGAGACCCGCATCCCGGCGGCCCGGGCCTCCCGCGCCGCGATCTCGGCCACCCCGGTGGTGTCCTTGTCGCTGGGCAGCACCACGACCTCGGGCGCCGACGCCTCCTCGATCCCGGCCAGCAGCTCGGCGGTCGAGGGTCGCACCTGCGGCTGCGCGGCGACGGTGATGACGCCGGCACCTTCGAGCAGTTGCGCGACACCCGGCGCATGGGACACCGCGACCAGTCGACGTCGCGCAGCGGCGGGGGGCGTCGAGGGCACGGTCGTGTGGTCGGCCAGGAGATGGGTGATCCGGATCCGCGACGGCCGGCCGACGGCCAAGCCGGCCTCGACGGCAGCACCGGCGTCGTCGACATGCACGTGGATGTTCCACAGTCGGTCGGCTCCGACGAGGACCAGGCTGTCGCCGAGCGCATCGAGGGTCGCCTTGAGATCGGGAATGTCATCGGGGTCGGCATCCAGCAGGTACATGACCTCGTAGGCCGGGCCCTCGTAGTCGGGCGGAACGACGTGCGGCTGCAGGGTGTCGACCACGGCCGTGTCCGTGGCGGTGTCAGGAATCGGGGCGCCGTCCAGTGCTGCATGCAGCGCCGCGAGCACCACGATGAGTCCCTGACCACCCGCATCGACGACGCCCGCGAGCCGCAGGGACTCGAGCATGGTGGGCGTCCGGTCGAGGGCCTCCTGCGCCGCCTCCAGAGCGGCCGACAGCACGCGGCGGGCATCTCCGCCGTCAGCGGCACCTGGAGCGTCGTCCCCGCCCAGTGCCTCCGCCGCTCCGTCAGCCGCGCCCCGGATGACCGTGAGAATCGTCCCTTCGACCGGGTGGGCGACGGCCTCGTACGCGAGGTCCGACGCCCGTCGCAGCATCCGATGGACCGCACCTCCGTCGAGCAGGACGTCTCCGGTCTGGCCCAGGACGTCACCCGCCCCGCGCAGGATCTGGGACATGATCACCCCGGAGTTGCCCCGAGCCCCCATGAGCGCCCCGGTGGCCATGGCCGACGCTGCCGCGGCCCCCGAGACCGAGCCCGGACCGTCGGCCGACTCTCCCTCCTCGCAGCACTCCGACACGGAGGTCGCCGCCGAGGCGAGGGTCAGGTAGAGGTTGGTACCGGTGTCGCCGTCCGGGACGGGATACACGTTGAGGGCATCGATATGCGCGCGTGCCTCGCTAAGCCCGGCGAGGGCGTGCTGGACCCAGTCACGCACCAGCGCGGCAGAGATCACCTTGGGGTCCCGAGTGGTCACCGTCACCTCCTGACGGCCCGACCGTACCCTCCCTTTTGGTCAGCGCCACCGTCTCGGCTACTCTTGGCCCTCGCGGCAAGCGCTGCCGCTGACCCGTGGCTGTCCTCGGAAAGAAGTACCGGGGTGAGCCTGAGGCGCACAGACCCTCCGCACCGGCGGAAGATTAAAGGAGAACACCGTGGCTGCCACCTGCGACGTCTGCGGCAAGGGCCCCGGCTTCGGGAAGAGCGTCTCGCACTCCCACCGGCGCACCAACCGCCGTTGGAACCCGAACATCCAGAGCGTCCGCACGGTGACCAATGGCACCCCCAAGCGCGTGAACGCCTGCACCTCCTGCATCAAGGCCGGCAAGGTCGTCCGCGCCTGATCTCAGGCAGCATGGCGCCCGCCTGATCTCAGGCGAAGTGCCGGAATCCCCCGTCGGCCTCCCTGACGACGTCATCGACGACGACAGCGGGCTGACCGGCCTCGACGGAACCGATCTCCCGGAATCCCTCCGGCAGGGCTGAGCCTGCCGGGAACGTCGCCAGCAGGGCGTGGTCCTCTCCCCCGGTCAGCATCCACTCCAACGCATCGGTGTTGTAGGCGGCCGCGGCCGCCTGCATCTGCTCAGGAACCTCCCACCCGTCGGTGACCATCCGGAGGACGACACCGGATGCCTCGGCCAGGTGCCGGGCGTCCGCCACCAGCCCGTCGCTCACGTCGATCATCGAGGTGGCTCCCGCATCCGCCGCCGCAGGTCCGGCTGAGTAGGGCGGCTCGGGGAAGCGATGCGCATCGACCAGCACCTTGGGCGAGCGGAATCCGCGTGACAGCAGGGCCAGCCCGGCCGCGGACCAGCCCAGCCGGCCCGCGACCGCCACGATGTCTCCGGGGCGAGCCCCTGACCGGAGAACCGGGGCACGACCGCCGAGGTCCCCGAGGGCGGTGATGCTGAGAACGATCTGCGGCGCCTGGACCACATCGCCGCCGATCAGCGCAGCACCGACCGTCGCCGCCTCCTCGCGAAGACCGGCGGTGCACTCGACCGCCCACGCGGTGGGCAGGTCGGGCGGTCCCGCGAAACCCACCACCAGCCCGGTCGCCGTGGCCCCCATGGCCGCGACGTCGGCCAGGGAAGCGGCCGCCGCCTTGCGGCCGATGTCGATGGCGGTTGACCAGTCGCGACGGAAGTGCTGTCCCTCGATCAGCACGTCGCAGGTCACGACGACCGATCCGCCGGGAGCCGCCAGCAGTGCCGCATCGTCTCCGGGGCCCACCAGCACCCGATCGTCGTCGGCCAGACCGGCAGTGAGGCGGTCGATGAGCGGGAACTCACCGGTGTCCTGGAGCGTGGTCTCTGAACCCATGGGACGAAGTCTGTCAGCCCGGAGCCACGGGGCCGGTGAGGCGTGCCTCAGCGCAGCCCGGTGCCCTTGCGCAGCGCGTCCTGCACGAGCCGGTCGACCAGCGCCGCGTAGTCGATGCCGGATGCCTCCCACATGCGGGGGTACATCGAGATAGAGGTGAAGCCCGGCATGGTGTTGACCTCGTTGAGCACGATCGAGCCGTCCGCGCGCAGGAAGAAGTCCGCCCGTGCCAGACCCTCGCAGGCGAGCGCGTCGAAGGCCCGGACGGCCATCTCCTGGATGATCCGCTCGGTCTCAGCGTCCACATCCGCGGGGACAATGAGCGTGGCGGAGTCGTCGAGGTACTTCGCCGCATAGTCGTAGAACTCGTGCCCAGCATTGACGACGATCTCCGCGCACCTGCTCGCGTGCGGGCGACCCTCAGAGTCCACGAGGACTCCGCATTCGATCTCACGTGCGGACTCGACCGCCGCCTCGACGATGACGCGGGGGTCGTGCTCACGCGCGGCGTCGATGGCGGCGGCGACGTCGTCAGCTCTCGTGACCTTGGTGATGCCCATGGATGATCCGGCCCGGGCCGGCTTGACGAAGACGGGCAGGCCGAGGTCGGCCACCTCGGCCAGGACCTCCTCGCGGTGGTCCTGCCAACGACGGTCCGAGACAGCGACGAACCGGCCCACGTCCAGACCC
>JAUHZW010000109.1 GCA_030425745.1 Actinomycetes bacterium | reverse complement strand
TCTTCGCTCCGACGGCCTGGAACTTCTCCGGGTCGGCGAGGAAGTCCTTGATCTCCTCAAGCTCCTCGACAGCCTCTTCCGAGCCCGCGACATCGGCGAAGGTGGTCTGCGGCATGTCCTTGGTGATCATCTTCGCCTTGGACTTGCCGAAGTTCATGACCCGCGAGCCGCCACCCTGCATCTGGGTCATCAGGAAGAAGAACAGCAGGACGATGAGCGCGATCGGCAGGAGCGAGACCAGCAGGGTGACGAGCAGGCTCTCGGTCGGAACGACGATGTTGTAGCCGCCGGGCAGCTGCCCGGAGTCGGCCTTCTCCTGCAGGAGCTCCTGCAGGTTGACCCCCTGGCCGGCGACGTACGAGGCGCGGGCCTTGGTGCCGTCCTTGAGGGTGAGCTCGAGGACCTGGTCACGATCGACGATCGTCGCGGTGTCGACCTCGTTGGACTGGATCTTCGAGACCGCGGTGCTGGTGTCGAGCTCCTCGGGCGCACCGATGCCGGAGATGAAGCTCGAGCCGATCAGCACGAAGAGCACGGCCATCGCGATCCAGAAGATCGGGCCGCGAACGAGCTTCCTCAGGTCCATCTCATCACGGTACTACGCGGTGCAGACAGCCTCATGCGGAGCGTCGCGGGGCGCAGTACGCCCTGCGCGAAGCGCAGCAACAGGCCCAACGCGAAGCGAGCGCGGGGTCGACGTCGTCAGCTGTAGACGTGCGGGGCCAGGGTGCCCACACACCGCAGGTTGCGGTAGCGCTCGGCGTAGTCGAGGCCGTAGCCGACGACGAACTCGTTGGGGATGTCGAATCCGATGTACCGCGGGTTGATCTTCACCTTCTGCGCGTCCGGCTTGCGCAGCAGTGTGAACACCTCGACCGATGCGGGGTTCCGCGAGGAGAGGTTCTTCATCAGCCAGGACAGCGTCAGGCCCGAGTCGAGGATGTCCTCGACGATGAGCACGTGGCGACCGTCGAGGTCCGCATCGAGGTCCTTGAGGATCCGGACCACACCGCTGGAGGTCGTGCCCGACCCGTAGGACGACACCGCCATCCAGTCCATGTCGGCCGAGCGGCCCAGCGAGCGAGCGAGATCCGCCATGACCATGACCGCGCCTTTGAGCACGCCGACGAGGAGCAGGTCCTTGCCGTCGTAGTCGCGGTCGATCTCGCGAGCCAGCTCCCCCAGCCGCTCGTGGATCTGCTGCTCTGTCAGCAGGACGTGATCGAGTTCCGAGGTGATGTCCTCAGGCTCCACTTGATGCTCCAGTCAGGGGGCTCGACGTCTGGGGGCGTGATGGCTGCAGGCACAGCCTGCCATAGACCCGCGAGGCACGGACGCCCCCCGGAAGACTCGCCGGACCCTGCCCATGCCAGCTGATGACGAGGGCCTCGACGGTGCGGATGTGATCGATGCCGAGCGCCTCGCCCGGGGCACCGCACGCCAGCGCCATCAGCCGGATCACTCGCGTGCGCACGGCGGCTGGCAGGTCGCTCAGGGCGGCACAGTCAGACGAGATCTCGTCGCCGTCGATGACGACCTCGGCCTCGTACTCCCGGTGAGCCCAGGCGTCGAGAGCATCGGCGTCATCGCGGAGCAGGTCCGCCGAGCGAGCGAGACCGAGTACCGCTCCCCCACCGACGGCGGCGTCGAGATCCGGCAGGAGGCGCCTCACCCGCACACGCGCGTACGCGGGATCCTCGTTGTGGGGGTCAGACCACGCGGATCGTCCCAGCGGTTGAAGTGCGTCGAGGGCCGCAGCGCGGACCACGTGCCGCGGCAGGTCGAGCAGGGGCCGGCGCCACAGGCCCGCCGCCGGAGCCATCGCCGCCAGCGACCGAGCACCCGCTCCGCGTCCCAGTCGCAGCAGGACGGTCTCGGCCTGATCCTCGAGGGTGTGTCCGAGCAGGACTACGGGAGCAGCGTGTCGCTTCGCGGCGTCAGCAAGCGCGGCGTACCGCGCCTCCCGTGCCGCCGCCTCGGGCCCGCCCTCGGTGCCCACCGAGACCTGCACGACCTCAGCCGGCACTCCGAGGAGTTCGCACGTCGTCGCTGCCTCATCCGCGACCTCGGCCGAACCCTGCTGAAGACCGTGGTCGACGACGATCGCACGCGCCTGGAGCCCGGATCGGGGCGCCGCCCAGGCCGTGGCCGCCACCAGCGCGAGCGAGTCCGGGCCTCCGGAGCACGCGACGAGGACGGAGGTTCCGGGCGCGAGATCGGCCAGCGCGTCTGCGACCGCCCGACGCATCGCCATCACCTCATCGGAGGACGCCCGACGGCTCACGCCGCATCCCCCTTCACGCGGTGCGGTCCATCCGGTCGACCCACATCTGCGGGTCGAGGATCTCCTCGCGCGACGGCAGGTTGGCCGGCGCCTCCCACACCCGGTTGAAGCCGGCCATCCCGAGCCGTTCCACGCCATGGCGGACGAAGGCAGCCCCCTGCGAGTACTGGCGCATCTTGGCGTCCATGCCCAGCAGCCGACGGGCGACGGAGTCCACGGCGCCGGGCTGCTCGCGGCGCGCACCGAACCGTTCGCGGATCTCTGCAACGCTCGGCACGACCGCCGGACCCACTTCATCCATCACCACGTCGGCGTGGCCCTCGAGCAGGGACATCACCCCGGTGATCTCGTCGAAGATCTCCCGCTGCTCGGGGGTCTGCAGCGCCTCGACGACGCTCACGTCGGAGTCGCTGCGGACGGAGCGGATCATCGCGTAGAGGAACGCGACGATGCGCTCGAGCATCTCCCGTGTGCTGAGGTCAGAGGCTGCGAGCAGCGCGGTGATGCGCTCGGTGAGGTGATCGGCGAGCCACGGCACGGCACCGAACTGCACGCGATGGGTCTCCTCATGCAGGCACACCCACAGCCGGAAGTCCCGGGCGTCGACACCCAGCTGCTGCTGCACCTGCACGATGGTCGGCGCGACGAGCAGGAGTCGGCCGGGCTCGCCGCGCTCGACCGCGAAGATCTCGAACTGGCCGAGGACCTTGGTCGAGAGCCACGCCAGCACGGCGCCCAACTGCAGAGCGGTTCCGCGTGACCCGAGGCTGCGAACGACCGCGGGTGCTGCCTCGGTTCGAGCACTGAGGGTGTCCCAGCGATCCAGCACCGCACGCATGCCCTCGATGTTCGACGCCGCCCAGGCACCACGGTCGACGACCACCGCCGGCGCGGTGTCCGGCGCGATCATGAGCGTCGTCTCGCGCACGGGCGCGACGGCCTCCCGGGCGAGCGCGCGCAGCTCAGTGACGGCGGCGCGGGCCTCCTCAGGCGCCAGATCCGGGCCCGACGGCGCGAACCGTCGAGCCGTCGCCAGGGCCAGGTCCCAGTCGATGGCGTCCGGAGAGGTGGAGTCCGGCATCAGGGGCCGCCCGATCAGCGCACGCCGGTCGGAGCGTCGGGGGCCGGCGGCCGACACACCACACCGGTCAGCGGATGACCGGCACCGGTCGAGTGCAGTGCATAGTCACCGGCCGCGAACGGGACGAGGACGACGTCGCCCTTCGCGACCTCCAGTGATCCGGCACCGGACCGCAGCACCCCGTGGCCGTCGAGGATCAGGACGATCGCGAAGCCGGCTGGCACGTCGACCGTTCCCTCGGCCGCATCGAAGCGGTGTGCACGGAAGTATCCGTCGGCCTGCGGCGGCATGGCCGATCGCAGTCCCGCGCCCTCGATCTCCTCGCGCGGCAGGACGAGCCGGTCGAGGTCTCCGTCACTGACAGCCGAGAGGTCGACCGCCTGCAGGGCTGCGTCGAAGCCGAGGTCGAGATGGCCGTCCTTGAACCCATCGACGGCGAAGCCCTGCCATTCCAGCAGGATCGACAGGTCGGTCGGCTCCTGCAGCTCAAGCACGAAGACCCCGGAGGCGACGGTGTGGGGCAGACCGGCAGGCACGAGCATCGCGTCACCGGGGCGCACCACCCTGCGACGCAGGGCTCCGAGCAGTGCATCGCTGTCCTCCGACGACACCCAGTCGGCCACCTGAGCGCGGGACATCTCCTCGGCGAAGCCGACCCCGACCTCGCCGCCCTCCGGGGCGTCGAGCACGTACCAGGCCTCGGTCTTGCCATGGGCGAGCCCGAGATGGGTGCGCGAGAACTCCCGGTTGGGGTGCAGGTGGACGGGCAGCCGCTGGTTCAGATCAAGCAGTTTGATGAGGACCTCGGTGCTGGTGCCGTAGCGCGCGACATGCTCCGCCCCGAGCCATGCCTGCGGGTCAGCCTCGACCGCCTCGATGAGGAGGCGCCCATCGGGAAGGCGGCTGAACCCCTGCGGGGCCTGGCCGAACCGGGCCGTCGTCGACCCGATCCACTCCTCCGGGCGCTGGGGGCCGCCTGGTCCGTGACGCAGAGCGCCGATGCGGTCACCGCCGCGGTAGAAGTGGTCGAACTGGTTGACCGGCAGCAGGACGGGCAGCATGCGGGCTCCTTGTCAGTCGGGTCAGTGTCAGTCGAGTCAGTGTCAGTCGGGTCAGATCACCCGCAGCCGCAGCCGGCGAGCCGGCTGGCGACGGTGTCCATTGTCCCTCGGGTCTTCGCGATGGATTTCACCTTGTCGTCGAGCAGCGCGAAGACGAGGGTGCGACCGTCGGCGTCGAGGACGGTGCCGGCGAGGCTGGTGACCCCGGTGAGGGTGCCGGTCTTGGCGTGGACGAATCCGCGGCCCGCCTTGGTGGCGGAGGTGCCGAACCGTCCGGCGAGGGTGCCGGTGAGCCCGGCGATCGGCAGGCCGGAGGCGACCGACGAGATGTCCGGATCACCGCTCGTGACGACGCCGGTCAGGATCGAGGCGAGGGCCGTTGCCGGCATGCGATCCCGGCGCGAGAGCCCGCTGCCGTCGGAGAGTTGGACGCCGGTGGTGTCCATGCCGAGTCGTTGCAGGGCCGCGATGGTGGCCTCGGCACCACCGGCGAAGTCCGGGCGCCCCAGGGCCTTGCCACCGACGAGGTGGGCCAGCGCCTCGGCGTAGTCGTTCTCGGAGTCGGTGAGCATGTGCTCCACGATGTCGGCGATGGTCGCGGACTCGACTCGCGCGATCTCTGCGGCAGCGGGGTCGAGAGAACCCGGCTTGACCGACCGGACCTTCATTCCCTCGGACTTCAGCAAGGACGCGAAGACATCAGCGGCCTGACGGGCGGGATCCTGCACGCGGGCACTGGCCCCGGGGCGCACGCGCCCGCCATCGACCACGAGCGCACTGACGGGTGCCACCACGCCCGCCTTGGGAAAGGACTTCGACCAGCCGGGACCCAGACCCGGGCCGTCGAACAGGGATGCGTCGTAGATGACCTGCACGGCGGTCTGGGTGCCGTAGTCGGCGGCCACCGCCTTGGCGAGTTCGGTCAGGGACGGGCGCCCACCGGCCGCGGGGTTGCCGCCCTTCTTGCGGGCGAGGGTGGGATCGCCCCCACCGACCAGGTAGACCTTCCGGTCGTCTCGGTACGCGATCGTCGGCAGGGTGGCGGTGGGGCCGAGCACATCGAGTGCGGCGGCGGCGGTGGCGAGCTTCACCGTGGAGGCGGGGATGCGTGGACGGGCCCCGCGCTGGTCGAACAGGACCGTCCCCGTGGCCGGGTCGACCACGAGCACGGACGCGCCCTTGAGCTGCTTGCGCACGAGCTTGCCGAGGCGCCCCTGCACACCCTGTGCCGTCGGTGCCGCGCCCGAGGATGCGGGGGCGGGGGTCAGCACGGGCGCCGTGGAGGGGGGCGGCACCGAGTCGGCCGCGCTCGCCATGGGCGCCGGGAGGGCGGCCGCAGTCAGGGCCAGTGCGCAGGAGGCGGTGACTCTGGTCACCTTCCGGCCGATCACGCTGCCCAACGGTCCTCCCTCACCTCGTCGTAGGGAACACTAGGGCACACACGTGGCGCCGCCGGATGACTGTGGGGGATCGCCCGACCGCTGACCCGCAGGGAGGACCCATGGAGCCGCTGACCTTCGATGTGACCATCGAGATCCCGGCCGGCAGCCGGAACAAGTACGAGATCGACCACCACACCGGCCGCATCCGTCTGGACCGCATGCTCTTCACATCGACCCGCTACCCCCACGACTACGGGTTCATCGACGACACCCTGGGCCTCGACGGCGATCCGCTGGACGCCCTGGTGCTGGTGCAGGAGCCCACCTTCCCGGGCGTCGTCATCACCTGCCGCGCGGTCGGGATGTTCCGCATGACGGACGAGGCCGGCGGAGACGACAAGGTCCTGTGCGTGCCGGCGGGCGATCCGCGCATGGAGCACATGCGCGACATCCACCACGTCGCCGAGTTCGACCGTCTGGAGATCCAGCACTTCTTCGAGGTCTACAAGGACCTCGAGCCGGGCAAGAGCGTCGAGGGCGCCACGTGGGTGGGTCGCTCCGATGCCGAGAAGGAGATCCACGCCTCCTGGGACCGGTTCAAGGCCAACGGCGGGTACTGACGACCCTGAGACGCCCTAAAATGAACGGAAAGTGAACGACACCGGAACACCGGGTTTCACAAACGTGACTCCCCAGTGCTACCCTCGTGACTTCAGAACACGACTCTGACGAGTTCCCACGAGAGGCAGGTGTGCCATGAAGCTCCCCTTCCCGTTCCGTACCGAGCGTCGGATCACCGACCTGCTCACCGACCGCACCAGCGACAAGCAGTAGGTGTCGCGATGAACGTTCCGTTCTTCCGTCGCGACCGCCACCTCACCGAGTTGGCTGCACCGCTGCATGACGAGCGCCATCAGGTGACCTCTTCCTTCAGCTACGAGAAGTGCCGGTTCGTCCTCGAGTGCCCCTGCGGCGCCGAGTTCGACACCCCCTACATCGACGAGGCCCTGGAGTACGTGGAGATGCACCAGAAGCTGGCCCCGCTGGCCGACCAGATGGAGGAGTCGCTCCCCCGGAGCGCATAGCTTCCCGCACACGACCCACACGAAGGTCCCCGCCCCGATCCCTCGGGCGGGGACCTTCGTCATGGCAAGTCCCGCACTTCGACCCCATGGGGGGCGCGGTTTCCCATGTCACGATTCTTGACATGAAGAAGCTGCTGATCCTCGGCGGGGGAACCGCCGGAACCATCTCCGCCAACAAGCTGCGGAAGAAGCTGCCCGCGTCCGACTGGGAGATCACCGTCGTCGACGCGGACGACAACCACCGCTACCAGCCCGGCTACCTGTTCGTGCCGTTC